>CAYHEI010000006.1:16273-20286 GCA_964355385.1 uncultured bacterium
CCCCGGGGGGGGCGGGCCCCCCCCGGGGGGGGGGCGGGGCCGTGTCTCGCCCCCGGGGGCCCCCGGCCGGGGGGGGTTTCGGGCCCCCGCGGCCCCCGCCCCTGCTTCCTCAGTACTCCGGCCCGTGCCCGTGCCCGGGCGCGGCAGGTTCCTTCTTCTCCGGGATCTCGGTGATCAAGGCCTCGGTCGTGAGCAGCAGCGACGCGATGGACGCGGCGTTCTGCAGCGCGGACCGGGTGACCTTGGTCGGATCGATAATGCCCGCCTTGATCATGTCTGCGTACTGGTCCGTCGAGGCGTCGTAGCCGGTGTTCGGATCGCTCTCGCGCTTGACGCGCTCCACGACCACGGAAGGCTCCGCGCCGGCGTTGAACACGATCTGGCGCAGGGGTTCCTCGAGCGAGCGGCGCACGATGTCCACGCCGACCTTCTCGTCACCGTCCGCCTTCACGCCGTCCAACGCTTTCACCGACCGGATCAGCGCCACGCCGCCGCCGGGAACGATCCCCTCTTCCACCGCCGCGCGGGTGGCGTGCAGCGCGTCTTCCACGCGGCCCTTGCGCTCCTTCATCTCGGTCTCGGTGGCCGCTCCGACGTTGATGACCGCCACGCCCCCGGCGAGTTTCGCCAAGCGCTCCTGGAGCTTCTCGCGGTCGTAGTCGGACTTGGTGTCGTCGATCTGGGTCTTGAGCTGCTTGATGCGGCCCTGGATCTTGGACTTTTCGCCGGCGCCCTCCACGATCGTGGTGTTCTCCTTGTCGATCGAGATGCGCTTCGCGCGGCCCAGGTCCTCCAGCTTGACGTTCTCGAGCTTCACCCCGAGCTCCTCGGCGATGAGCTTCCCGTTCGTCAGGACGGCGATGTCCTCCAGCATGGCTTTCCGCCGGTCCCCGAAACCCGGGGCCTTGACGGCGGCCACCTGGATGGTGCCGCGGATCTTGTTCACGACGAGCGTGGCGAGCGCCTCCCCGTCCACGTCCTCGGCGATGATCAGGAGCGGCTTCGCGCGCTGCACGGTCTTTTCCAGCAGCGGGAGGAGGTCCTTCATCGAGGAGATCTTCTTCTCGTGGATTAGGATGTAGGGGTCGTCGAGCAGCGCCTCCATGCTGTCCGGATTCGTGACGAAGTAGGGGGAGATGTAGCCCTGGTCGAACTGCATCCCTTCCACGACCTCGAGGTTGGTCTCGATCGACTTGGCTTCCTCGACCGTGATCACGCCGTCCTTGCCGACCTTCTCCATGGCTTCGGAGATCAGGTCGCCGATCGTGCGGTCCATGTGCGCCGAGATCGTGGCGACATTCGAGACTTCCTTCTTGTCGTTGACCGTCTTGCTGAGCTTCTTGAGCTCGGCGACGACCGCGTCGACCGCCTTGTCGATCCCCCGCTTGATGGCGATGGGGTTCGCGCCCGCGGTCACGTTCTTCAGGCCTTCGCGGTACATGGCCTGGGCCAGGACGGTGGCCGTGGTGGTGCCGTCACCGGCCACGTCGGAGGTCTTGCTCGCGACCTCGCGGACGAGCTGGGCGCCCAGGTTCTCGTAAGGGTCCTGCAGCTCGATTTCCTTGGCGACGGTGACGCCGTCGTTGGTGATCGTCGGCGAGCCGTACTTCTTCTCGAGCACGACGTTGCGACCGCGGGGGCCGAGCGTGACCTTGACGGCGTTCGCCACCGCGTCCACGCCGCGCTGCACGGCGCGCCGGGCTTCTTCGCTGAACAGCAACTGCTTAGCCATGATTCGTTCCTCCTGTCTCGGGCTGGGTATGGATTACGCGATCACCGCCATGACGTCTTCCTCGCGCAGGATCATGATCTCCTGGCCGTCCAGCTTGATCTCGTGACCCCCGTACTTCTGGAAGATGATCTTGTCGCCCTTCTTGACCTCCATCGCGGCGCGCTGGCCGTTGTCCAGCAGCTTGCCGGGTCCGATGGCGATGACTTCGCCCTTCTCGGGCTTCTCTTTCGCGGTGTCCGGGATGATGATCCCGCCCCGCTTCTCCTCTTCCTGCTCCAGCGGCTTCACCACCAGGCGATCAGCCAACGGCTTCAGATTCATTGGTCGTTCCTCCTTACAGGTCTGCTGCGAGTCTGTCGATTAAATGACCGGGCCCCGGGAGGGGCCTACCTCGGCGCCATTCAGGCGCCTGTTGCGGGCCAAAATGACTCGGAGGAGGATATTGCATGGTTCGTGCCAGTTTCGCGGCGGGGCAAAAAGGCTTTCAGGACAATGAGGAGATACTTAACAGTCAGTTATTGTCTTGGAATTGGACACATGCGGTGATTCAATAAGAAACAGCAACCGAGCGTTTGGTTATACCTGTTTGTAGAGCGTGCGCAGGCGGGTGTACAGCTCCTGGTAGGTCCGGTGTCCGCGTGCGTAAGCTCGTGACCATTCCTGCACGGGCCGGTAGGTCGCACGTTCATGAACACACGTGCGAATGGCCGCTCCGTAGGACGGGAAGACGCCGGTCCCGATCCCGGCGAGGACGGCCGCCCCGAGGGCTGGGCCTTCTTCCCGCGTCAAGGTCGCCCCGGGTGCGCCGTACATCGCGGCCTGGATCCGGCACCAGAGTGGTGACCGGGCGCCCCCCCCCGAGAGCCGCACGCGCCGCACGGGCGTACCCAGGCCCCGAATCAGCTCCAGCGAGTCGGTCATGCCGTAGGCGACACCCTCGAGCACGGAGCGGATGAGATGCGCGCGCGTGTGCCGCAGCGAGAGTCCGAAAAAGACTCCCCGGGCATGGGGGTCGGCGTGGGGAGTGCGTTCGCCGGTGAGATAGGGCAGAAAGGTCAGCCCCTCGGCGCCCGGCGGGATCCGGGCGGCTTCGGCGCACATCCGGTCGTAAGGATCGCCGCCGCGCTCGAGGCCGGCGTCGAGCTGCTCGCGCAGCCAGCGCAAGGACCCGCCCGCCGCCAGCATCACGCCCATCAGATGCCAGCCCCCGCGCACGGCCGAGCAGAACAGGTGGAGGCGGCCGTCGGGAATGCGGCGGGGGAGCCGGGAAGCGGCGAAGACGACTCCCGACGTCCCCAGCGCGGCCGAAACCAGACCCGGCGCGATGATGCCGCAACCGATTGCGCCGGCGGCCTGATCCCCGCCCCCGGCGACGACCGGCGTGCCTTCGCGCAGGCCGGTGAGGCGCGCGGCCTCCCGGCTGACCGTACCGGTCCGGTCGGGGCCCTCCAAGGCCTCGGGGAACCAGGCCCGGGGGAGGCGCAGGGCCTTGAGGACCGGGGTGCTCCAGGTCCGCCGTCGCACGTCGAAAAGGAGCGTCCCGGAGGCGTCCGCCACGTCCGAGGCGTACTCCCCGGTCAGGCGCCAGCGCACATAGTCCTTGGGCAGCAGGACCTTCGCGATACGGCGATAGATATGTGGTAGGTGGCGGCGCACCCAGAGGATCTTGGGTGCGGTGAAACCGGTGAGTGCCGGGTTGAAGGTGTAGCGCAGGAGGGCGGCCCGGCCCCCCACCAGACGCGTGATTTCATCGCATTCCCGGGCGGTCCGCTGATCGCACCAGAGCAGGGCGGGGGTGAGCACCCGGCCGGAGCGATCCAGGAAGACCGAGCCGTGCATCTGACCGGTGAGGCCGATTCCGGCGATGCTGTGGGGCGAGACTCCCGAACGGGTCAGGAGGCTCTTCACCGCCTTGGCGCAGGCGCTCCACCAGAGCTGCGGATCTTGCTGCGCCCACCCCGGCCGGGGGACGTCCAGGGGGTAGGTGACCAAGGCGCTGCCCAGGAGGCGCCCGGAGGGGGCGAGGAGGAGGGCCTTGAGCCCCGACGTCCCCACGTCGATGCCCAGGAGGGCAGGGGGGTGTTTCACGTGAAACAGTTGCTACGAATCATGCCTGGGCGGTAGAGGACTCGAACCTCTGACCCCTTCCATGTCAAGGAAGTACTCTAGCCAGCTGAGCTAACCGCCCTTGATGCACGCCTATCCTGACTCCGCGAGATTGCCAAGGCCGACCGCCCCGGCACCGCCGGGGCGGTCGCGGGGGGAGGGGCGCCGCCGCGCG
>CAYHEI010000007.1:0-13227 GCA_964355385.1 uncultured bacterium
CATCTTCATCTGCTCGGGCGTGGTGTTCTGCGCCTCGTCGAGGATGATGAACGCCTTGTTCAGCGTACGGCCCCGCATATAGGCCAGCGGGGCGATCTCGACCGCCTCCTGCTCGATCAGCCGGCGCAGCGTGTTCAACTCGAGCATGTCCTGCAGCGCGTCGTACAGGGGGCGCATGTAGGGATTCACCTTGTCCTGAACGTCGCCGGGGAGGAACCCGAGCCGTTCACCGGCTTCCACCACCGGACGGGCCAGGATGATCCGTTCCACGCTCTGCCCCAGTAGCGACTCCAGGGCGCAGGCGACGGCGAGGTAGGTCTTGCCCGTTCCCGCCGGACCGACCCCGAACACGACGTCGTTCGACCGGATCGACTTCACGTATTCCCGCTGGCGCACCCCGCGCGGGGTAATGGTTTGCCGGGGTACCCGGATGTCGGCCGAGACCAGGACCCCCGCGCGCGGCGCCTCCCGGGCCACCGCGCTCTCGGCGGTCCCGCGCGCGGCCTCCGGGGTCAGCGGCGCGCGGGCCTCCCGCATGCGCTCGAGGACGCGGGCCGCCGCCTGCACCGATGCGCGGGGCCCCCGAATCGACACCTCGTTCCCCCGCGCGACGAGACGGACGCCGAGCGCGGTTTCGAGCTGGCGCAGGTGCTCCTCGCGGTAGCCGAAGATGACCCCCAGGCCGGGGCCGGGCTCGAAGACGACTTTCGAGGTCATGGATCGCTCTTCGGACCGGGCGGCTCGCTGGGGCGAAGATACAGATCCTTCAGTTGCCGCTCGGTGACCCGGCTCGGCGCGCCCATCATGAGATCCTCCGCCTGCTGGTTCAGCGGAAACGCGATGGTCTCGCGCAGGTTCGCCTCACCCGTCAGGAGCATCACGATCCGGTCGATGCCGGGCGCGATCCCGCCGTGCGGCGGAGGTCCGTACCGGAACGCCCGGGCCAGGGCGGGAAACTTCTCGTCCACGACCGACGGCGGGTACCCCGCGAGCTCGAAGGCGCGGTACAGGATGTCGGTCCGGTGGTTCCGGATCGCTCCCGAGGACAACTCGATGCCATTGCACACGATGTCGTACTGGTACGCCTTGACGGCGAGGGGATCCCCCGCGTTCAGGGCCTCCAACCCGCCCTGCGGCATCGAGAACGGGTTGTGACTGAACCCGACCTGCCCTGTCTCCTTGTCCCGTTCAAACATGGGAAAGTCGACGATCCAGCAGAAGCGGAAGTCGTCCCGCGCCGCAAGCCCGAGAGCCTCGCCGACATGCAGGCGCAAAGGGGCGAGCACGCCTTGCAGCGCCGCCGGATGCGCGGACGCGTAGAAGAAGGCGGCGTCGCCCTCGCCGATGCCACACGCCGCAAGGAGAGCCGGACGAAGGTCGGCTGGGATGAACTTCGCCAACGGCCCGGAAGGTTCGGCGCCCGGCTTGAGCGCGAGCCACGCCAAGCCGTCGGCGCCTTCCTGGACGGCCCGCGCGACGACGCCGTCGAAGAACGAACGGGGACGACCGGCGCCGCCCGGCGCGGGCAGGACGCGGACCGTCTTGCCCGCGAAGAACGGGATGACGGGAGCCAGCAGCGCAGTCACGTCCCGCATTTCCAGCGGGACGCGCAGGTCGGGCTTGTCGGTTCCGAACTTGACCATGGCGTCCGCGTAGGGAAAGCGCGGAAACGGGGTCGGCGTGACCGGGTGCCCGCCCCCGAACTCACGAAACACCTCCGGAAGCACGGCTTCGACCACGGCGAACACGTCCTCCTGGGTCACGAAGCTCATCTCCAGGTCCAGCTGGTAGAACTCGCCCGGACTGCGGTCGGCCCGGCTGTCCTCGTCGCGGAAGCAGGGCGCGATCTGGAAATAGCGGTCGAAGCCCGCCACCATGAAGAGCTGCTTGAACTGCTGCGGCGCCTGCGGCAGGGCGTAGAACCGGCCCGGATGCAGCCGCGACGGGACGAGGAAGTCCCGGGCCCCCTCCGGGCTCGAGCTGGTTAGAATGGGCGTGCTGAATTCCGTGAAGCCGAGCTTCCTCATCTCCTCGCGGATGAACGCGATAATCCGCGTCCGCGTCATGATGTTCGCGTGCATCCGGGCCTTGCGCAGGTCGAGGTACCGGTAGGTCAGCCGCAGGTCCTCCGGGGTGTCCTGTTCCGGAAACACGCTGAACGGCAGCGGGTCGGCCCGGCTCAGCACCTCGAAGGCGTCCACCCGCACCTCGATCTCCCCGGTCGAGATCGATCGGTTCACCGTCGACGGATCGCGAAGCGCCGCCTCGCCGTCCACCCGGATCACGCTCTCCTTGGAGAGCCGGCTCAGGGGCTCGTGGCACGGCGTTCCCGGCTGCACGACGAGCTGCACCAGCCCGTAATGGTCCCGCAGGTCGAGGAAGAGCACGCCGCCGAGATCGCGCCGGTTGTGCAGCCACCCGGACAGCCGGACGCGCTGCCCGGCGTGAGCAGGCCGGAGTTCGCCGCACGTGTGAGACCGGTACTCGTTCAAACCTGCGTCACCCGTTCCGCCAAACCGCCCACGTCGTCAGGATCGGCGACCACGATGGGCGGGGACTTCTCCCGCAAGCGCTTCAATTCCGCCGGGCCGGTCGCACCCGACACCAACAGCGCCCAGTCCGCGCCGCTCTTGTCGGCCGCGCGCATCTGGCTGTTCGCGCTGGAGCCGCCGGCTCCGATCTCGCAGCGGACGCCGAGCGCGCGGAGCGCATCGGCGATCTTCATGCAGCGCGCCATCGATCCCGGGGCCAACGAAACGACGAAGACGCGGGGTCCATCTTCCGGCCCCTGCAGCGGGCTCCGGGCCAGGACGCGCTCGATCCCCATCCCCCACCCCACGGCGGGTGTCGCGGGCCCGCCAAGCAGCTCGACGAGGCCGTCGTAACGGCCGCCGCCGAGCAACGTCCCGGCCTCGCCCCCGCTGCTCGCGACGAACTCGAACGCCGTGCGGGTGTAGTAGTCGAAGCCGCGCACGAGACGCGGATCGGCGACGGTCTCGATCCGCATCGCATCGAGATATGTCACAAGAGCCTCGTGGTGCGCCCGGCAGTCAGCGCACAAGTGGTCCGTGATCCGCGGCGCCTCCTTGGTGGCCTCGCGGCAGGGAGGGACCTTGCAATCGAGCACCCGGAGGACGTTGTGTTCCAGCCGGTGCCCGCGGCAATCGCCGCACAACGCCGCCGCGCGTTCCTGGAGCCAGGCGCGCAGCGCCGCTTCGTAAGCCGGACGGCAGGCCGGATCGCCGTTCGAGTTGAGGAGAATGCGATACTCGCCGGCCTGAATCTCGAGAACATCCAAGACGGCGCGACCGAGCGCGATGACTTCCGCGTCTTGCGCCGGATCGGCGCTGCCGAACACCTCGACCCCGAACTGGTGATGCTGCCGATACCGGCCGGCCTGCGGCCGGTCGTAGCGGAAGATCGGCCCTTCATACCAAAGCTTGTGGCGCGACCCCTTGGCGTACAGGCCGTGCTCGATAAACGCTCGCGCCGCGGGCGCCGTCCCTTCGGGGCGCAGCGCGAGACGCCGGTCCCCCCGGTCGGTGAACTCGTACATCTCCTTGGCGACGACGTCGGACCCCAGGCCCAGGGGCCGCCGGAAGAGTTCCGCGTGCTCGAACAGCGGAGTCCGGATTTCCTGGAAGGCGTAGGCGGCCAGAATCCGGCGCACGCGGCCCTCGGCCTCCCGCCACCGGGCGCTGTCCCCGGGGAGAAGATCCTGCGTGCCCCGGACCGACTCGACTTTCCGGGGCGCCGGCCCCGAGCTGGAGCCCGGGGCTCCGCTAGGCGCTTCCGGCACCCGCCTTCTCTTTGGATTCCTTCCGGGCTTTCTTCGCCTCGCGGGCCTTTGTCGGGGCCTTGCCCGGCGGATCGCCGAGTTTCTCGCGGTCCACGAGCTCGAGCACCGCGTGCTCCGCGCCGTCCCCCGGCCGGGTGCCGCTCCGGATGATGCGCGTGTATCCGCCGGGACGATCGGCGTAGGCCGGCCCGATCTTCTCGAACAGGGTCTTGTAGGCCATCGAGTCCGCAATGAGCCGGCGCACCTCGCGCTGCGCCTGCGGATCGCCCCGTTTCGCCAACGTGATCAGGGGCTCGATGACGGACCGCGCGGCCTTCGCCTTGTCGATCGTCGTCACGATCTGATAAGAGCGGAAGAGCCCTTCCGCGAGATGCTGGAACAGCCGGCGCCGGTGCGCCGACGTCCGGCCGAGCTTGGCGAGCGCGTGGCGATGACGCACGGCGCCCTCCTCAGGCCTGGGTCGCCGGGACGGCCATGTTCAGCGCCAGCCCCTTGGCCGCCAGCGCCGCCTTGATCTCGTCGAGCGACTTCCGGCCGAAGTTCTTGAACTTGAGCAGATCCTCGTCGGTCTTGGCCACGAGCTCCGCGACGGTCTTGATCCCCTCGTTGTGCAGGGCGTTCAGCGACCGGACGGAGAGCTCCAGCTCCTCCAGGCCGAGCAGCAGCAACTCGCGCACCCGCTCCGCTTCCTTCGCCTGCTGGCCCCCGCCCTGCTCGGCGCCGTCACGCACCAAGAGCGCGAAGTGCTCCTTGAGGATGAAGCCCGCCTCGTTGAGGGCAACCTCCGGCGTCACGCGGCCGTCGGTCCAGATCTCGAGATTGAGGCGCTCGAAATCCGTCACCTGGCCCACGCGCGTATTCTCGACCTCGTACCGGACGCGGGTCACCGGCCCAAAGTTCGCGTCGAGCGGGATGATCCCGATCGGCGCCTCCGGACGCTTGTTCCGCTCGGCGGGGACGAAGCCCCGACCGACGTCCACCTCGACCTCGAGGGACAGCTTGGAGGTCTTCTCGGTCAGGGTGGCCAGGTGTTGGTCCGGATTCAGGATCTCGATCTCGGGGTTGGGCTCGAAGTCGCGCCCGGTCACCTTCCGTTCGCCCCCGACCTCGAACCGCAGGGACTTCGGCGGCGCGCCATGGACCCGAAACTTCAGTTGCCGCACGGCGAGAATGACGTCCATGACGTCCTCCAGGAGGCCCGGCAGGGCGCCGAATTCGTGCGGGGCGCCCTCGATCTTCACGGACACGGCCGCGGCGCCCTCGATCGACGAGAGCAGGCTGCGACGCAGCGCGTTCCCGGCCGTCAGGGCGTAGCCCCGCTCGAACGGCTCCATGACGAAGCGCCCAAACGACGGCGTGAGGCTGTCCGTCTCGAACTCGAATCGCGTCGGCATCGTGAACTCTTTCCAGCGCATGGCATGCTCCTTGCCGGCGGTCAATTCGCTCGAACCGCCGGCGGGTTCTCCGGGCCCCAAGGCCCTTTGAACCGTTGTGGTTATTTAGAGTAGAAGGTCACAACCAGGCCCTCATCCACGGGCAGGGACATGTCCTCCTTGTTGGGCAGGGCCTTGACCGTACCCTTCAAGTCGTCCGCCGACACCTCGAGCCAGGACGCGAGGCCGCCGCGCTCCTGCGCGGTCTTGTGGTAGGCCGCGACGGCCTCCCGAACGTTGGCCGACGCGATCCGGATCTCGTCATTCGCTTTCACAAGGAACGAGGCCACGTCCACGCGCTCGCCGTTCACCGTCACGTGACCGTGCGAGATCAGCTCCCGCGCGCCGGCGTGCGACGGGGAGAAGCCCATCCGCAGCACGACGTTGTCGAGGCGTCGCTCGAGCAAACGGAGGAAATTCTCCCCCGTGTTCCCCGCCTGGGATTCCGCGCGCCGAAGAAAACGGATGAACTGGGCCTCGAACATTCCGAAGAGGCGCTTGAGACGCTGCTTCTCCCGGAGCTGAATGCCGTAGTCCTCCATCTTCTTCCGCCGCTCCGCGTGCATGCCGGGCGGCGTCTGACGGCGTTCGATCGCGCATTTCGCCGTGAAGCAGCGCGCGCCTTTCAGGAACAACTTCATCCCCTCCCGCCTGCACAGCCGGCACTTGGGACCGATCACCCGTGACACGGCGTCAGACCCTCCGCCGCTTGGGCGGGCGGCAGCCGTTGTGCGGGATCGGCGTCACGTCCTTGATCAGCGTGATCTCGAGGCCCGCGGCCTGCATGGCGCGGATCGCGGCTTCCCGGCCGACGCCGGGGCCCTTGACCAGCAGCGAGACCTCCTTCACGCCGGCGTCCAGCGACTTCTTCGCGACGGTCTCGGCGGCGAGCTGGGCCGCGAAGGGCGTGCCCTTGCGCGCTCCCTTGAAGCCCACCGAACCGGCGGAGGCCCAGGCGATCACCGCGCCGCTCGGGTCGGTGACGGTGACGATCGTGTTGTTGAACGTCGCCCGAATATGCGCCACGGCCCGCGACGGAGCCGCCCGGCGCCCCTTCCGATCGGCCTTCGGGGCCTCGGCAGCGGGCTGCCCCTCGGAAGTCTTCGGGGCCTGCGGCTGGGATTCCTGCTCTGCCATGCTATTTGCCTCCCTTCGGCGCCGCGGCGTCGGGCCGCCCGGCGGCCGCCTTCGTGTCCTGGCGCTGTTTGCCGCGCATCACGCCCACCGTCTTGCGCGGGCCCTTGCGCGTGCGGGCGTTCGTGCGCGTCCGCTGCCCGCGCGCGGGCAGGTTCTTCTGGTGCCGGGTGCCGCGGTAGCAGCCGATCTCGACGAGCCGCTTGATCGACGCGGACACCTCGCGACGGAGGTCGCCCTCCACCTTGTACCGGGACACGGCCGATTGCAGACGATGCGTCTCGTCATCGCTCAGATCCCGCACCCGCCGGTCCCCGCGAACCTGCGACGCGACCAGGATCTCGCGCGACGTCGCGGTGCCGATCCCGTAGATGTAACACAGGGCCACGTCCACCCGCTTGTCTCTCGGGAGCTCGACTCCCGCTACGCGTGCCATAATTCCTTCGTTCCTCCCTCAGCCTTGACGTTGCTTGTGTTTCGGGTTGGAGCAGATCACCCGCACCACCCCGCCGCGCTTGATCACCTTGCACTTGACGCACATCGGCTTGACCGACGATCTGACTTTCACGATGGCTCCTTCTCCCTCACAGGCGGAACGTTATTCTACCGCGAGACAGGTCGTAAGGCGACAGCTCGACCGTCACCCGGTCCCCCGGCAGGATACGGATGAAATGCATGCGCATCTTGCCGGACACGTGCGCGAGGATCTTGTGGCCGTTGTCGAGCTCCACGCGGAACATCGCGTTCGGCAGCGCCTCCGTCACGGCCCCCTCGACCACGATCGGCTCCTCCTTAGGCATGCGCCTCCGCCACGGCCGCCGTAAGAACTTCGGCCGGCCCTTCCCGGACAAGCACCGTGTGCTCGAAATGCGCGGAGCGCTTCCCGTCGGCGGTGACGGCCGTCCAGCCGTCGGGCAGCACTCGGACATGCGCGGAACCCTGGTTCACCATGGGCTCGATGGCGAGCATCTGGCCCGGCACCAGCGCCATGCCCCGCCCCGCCGGCCCGTAGTTCGGGATCTGAGGCTCCTCATGCACCTCGCGCCCGATGCCGTGCCCGACGAACTCCCGCACCACCGAGAACCCCGCGGCCTCGACGTGGCGCTGGACCGCGTGCGAAATGTCGCCCACCCGTCGACCGGCCCGTGCCTGGGCGATCCCGGCGACGAGCGCCTCGCGGGTCGTGCGTAACAACCGCTCGTCGGCCTCGGATGGGGCGCCGACCGGCGCGCAAGCGGCCGTATCCGCGTTGAACCCCTCGAACTCGACACCGACGTCGATGCTGGCCAGATCGCCGGCGGCAAGACGGCGCTTCCCCGGAATCCCGTGCACGACCTCCTCGTTCACCGACACGCACACGTGCGCCGGATAGCCCTTGTACCCCTTGAACCACGACCGCGCGCCCCACTGCCTGAGGAGCTCGGCAGCGCGGTCATCCAGCTCGCGCGTATCGAGCCCGGGCGCCAGCATGGCGCGCAGCGCGTCCCGCAACCGCGCGGCCAGCAGGCACGCGCGCCGCGCATGCTCCAGGTCGGATTGGGAATTGGCGATGGTCACGCGTGAACCTCGTTCGCCAGCATCACGATCCGGGCGACGACGTCCTCCAGCGGCGCGCTGCCGTCCACGGTGCGCAGGATGCCCCGGTCCCGGTACAGCGCCGCAAGCGGAGCGCTCTGCTCCGCATTGACGCGCAACCGCTGCTTGATGGGCTCGGGCCGGTCGTCGTCCCGAATCACGGTCTTCGCGCCGCACCGGTCGCACACGCCCTCCACCTTGGAGGGAAGCGTGTGGATGTTGTAGACGGCACCGCAGGACGGGCACGTACGCCGGCCACCGAGCCGGCGGAGCACCAGCGCCTCCGTGGCCTCGACGAGCACCGCCAGCGAGACCCGCGTGCCCCTGCGCTCAAGCGCCCGGTCGAGCAGTTCGGCTTGCGGCAACGTCCGCGGGTATCCGTCCAGAATGAAGCCGGGGGCGCAATCCGGTTGCGCGAGGCGTTCTCCGAGCGCGCGGCCCATCACGTCGTCCGGGACGAGCTTACCGTTCTCGACGAAGCCCTGGGCCTCCTTGCCGAGCGGAGTCCCGGCCCGGATCGCCTGGCGCAGGATTTCCCCGGTGGAGATCGTCGGCACGCCCAGTCGTTCCGCGGCGCGCGCCGCGTAGGTACCCTTGCCGGATCCGGGCGGACCGAGAAAGACCAGATTCGCAGGCATCACGCGGCGAGCTCGAGCGGTAGGCCGGGGGGCGGCTCCTGCCGACCGCCGCGCGCGAACGCGGCTGTCGCCACGGGCGACTCGCCGGAGGCGTCCTGTGCCTGCGTTCGCGGCCGTGCTTGCGTGGGTGAGCCGAGGCTCTTCAATAGGGCATCCGGCCCTGAAGTTTGGCCTTCTTCATGAACCCCTCGTAGTGGTGCATGAGCAGGTGGGACTCGATCTGCTTGAGGGTGTCGAGCGCCACGCCGACGACGATCAACATGGTGGTGCCGCCGAAGTAGAAGGGAATCTTCATGCTCTGGGCCAGGGCTTCGGGCACGACGGCGATCGCCACGATCGCGGTCGCGCCGATCAGCGTGATGCGGGTCAGGACCTTGTCGATGTGCTCCGCCGTGGAAGGCCCGGGCCGGATGCCCGGGACGAATCCCCCGAACTTCTTCATGTTTTCCGCGACGTCCGTGGGATTGAAGATGACCGCCGTGTAGAAGTAGCAGAAGAACACGATGAGACCGGCGTAGAGGACCGTGTAGAGCGGCGTCCCCGGCGAGAACAGGTCGAGCAGCATTCGCAGCGCCCGCTGGACCGGATTCTCCACGCCCTCGTGGTAGGACAGCTGAGCCATCCAGGTGGGGAGCACGAGCAGGGACGAGGCGAAGATGACGGCGATCACGCCCGAGTAGTCGACCTTCAGCGGCAGGGACGTGCTCACGCCGCCCATCGCGGGAAATCCCGCCCGCGTCCGCTGCGGATACTGGACGGCGATCTTCCGGTGCGCCTGCTGCGACACCACCGCCACCGCCGTCATCAGCAACAAGACGGCGACGAAGAAGACCAGATTGACGAGGCTGAGCTCCCCGACTTGCAGCAGCTTGAAGGTGCTGCCGATCTCGAAGGGGATGCGGGCCACGATGCCGGCGAAGATCAGCAGCGACATCCCGTTCCCGATGCCGTGCTCCGTGATCTGCTCCCCCATCCACATCAGCAGGATGGTTCCCGCGGTCAGGGTCAGGATGATCATGAGCTGGATGCCCAGGTTCCAGTCGTTCAGCACGGCGCCGTACGACTGGGAGGCCGGGAGGTTGCGGAGATATTGGGTGGTGCCGAAGGCCTGGACCACGCAGAGCAACACCGTCAGGTAGCGCGTCCACTGGTTGATCTTGCGCCGCCCCGACTCGCCCTCCTTCGAGAGCTTCTCCAGGGCCGGAAAGACGGTGGTCATGAGCTGCATGATGATCGAGGTCGAGATGTAAGGCATGATGCCCAGGGCGAACACGGAGAACTTCGAGAACGCACCGCCCGAGAACATGTCGACGAGGCCGAACACGCCGCCCTGGGCCTGCAGGAGGTCGCCTAGCGCCTTCGCGTTGACGCCGGGCGCCGGGACGTGGCACCCGATCCGGTAGGCGCCGAGGAGCAGGAGGGTGAACACGATCCGCTTCCTGAGCTCGGGAAGCGCAAAGAGGTTCCGAAAGGCCTCGAGCATCGGGCTCAGTTCCCCGCGAGCACGGTGCACGTCCCGCCCGCGGCTTCGATCTTCTTCCGCGCCGGGCCGGAAAACGCGTGCGCGGAAACATGTAAGAGCTTGGTGAGCACGCCGTCGCCCAGGATCTTCACCGCGGGCTTGTCCGTGGACAGGACACCGCCCTCGACGAGCGCGCGCGGAGTCACCTCCGCGCCCGCGGCGAAACCCGCTTCCAGCTCGCTGAGATTGACCACGCGATAGGCGATCTTGAACGGGGACACGAACCCGCGCTTGGGGACTCTCAGAATGAAGGGAAGGTCGCCGCCCACGAAACCCGGACGCCGGTCGGAACCGGTCCGAGAGAACTGCCCCTTGATCCCGCGTCCCGAGGTTTTCCCGTGGCCGGACGAGCGCCCGCGCCCCAGGTAACGGCCGCGGCGCCGCGACCCGGGCGCGGGGCTCAAGTTCCCCGGATGCAGCGGCGCCCGGCGATCCGCCATCTCAGGCCGCCTCGACGGCCGGGACGGGCGCCGCGCCGACGCCGGCACCCGCAAACTGCCGGCGCAGCCGCCGCGACGCGCTCCAGGTCTCCAGGCGGACGAAGGCGTCGAAGGTGGCCTTCACGATGTTGTGCGAATTCGTACTGCCCAGCGACTTGGCCAGGATGTCGTGGACGCCCGCGAGTTCGAGCACGATGCGCACGCCGCCGCCCGCGATCAGCCCCGTCCCGGGCGCCGCGGGACGGAAGACGACTCGGCTGGCCCCGAAGCGACCGACCACGGGACTGGGCAGCGTGGAGCCGCGGAGCGGCACGCGCACGAGGTGCTTCTTGGCCTTCTCGATCGCCTTCTGAATGGCGTCGGGGACCTCGTTCGCCTTGCCCAGGGCGACACCCACCACGCCCTTCCCGTCCCCGATGGCGACGAGCGCGCTGAAGTGGAAGCGCTTGCCGCCCTTCACGACCTTCGCCACCCGGTTGACGTCCACCACCTTTTCCTTCAGCTCGACGGTCGACGGATCGATCGGCATTACAGCTCCAGTCCGGCCTTGCGCGCGGCGTCTGCCACCGCGGCCACGCAGCCGTGATAGCGGAACCCGCCCCGGTCGAAGCAGGCCCGCGTGATGCCGAGCGCGGTCGCGCGGCGGGCGATCAGCCCTCCGACCTCGGCCGCGGCCTGGCGATTTCCTCCGTTCTTCAGCTTGGCCCTCAGCTCCGCGGACAGGCTGCTCGCCGCCGCCAGCGTCTTCCCCGCGTCGTCGTCGACGAGCTGGGCGTAGACGTGCTTGAGACTGCGGTACACGGCGAGGCGCGGACGCGCCGCGGTGCCCTTGAGCCGCGCGCGCGCCCGGACGTGCCGCAGCGCGCGCCGGCCGGACCTGTCGGTCGGGCGCATTACTTACCTCCCGTTCCGCCGGCGGCGGCCGTCGCGGCCTTCCCGGCCTTGCGGCGGACGACCTCGCCCTTATACCGGATGCCCTTCCCCTTGTACACGTCGGCCTTCTTGATGAGGCGGATCTTCGCGGCGAGCTCGCCGAGCGCCGCCTTGTCCGCCCCGGTCAGCGTGATCTGATGGCGCTCCTCGCCCCGGGCGCCGACGTCCATCTTCACGGCCGCCGCCTTCACGCCCGCCGGCAGGTCGACCTTGACGGGATGCGAGAAGCCGAGCGTCATGTTCAGCACCTGCCCTTGGACCGTAGGCCGGAACCCGGCCCCCATCAGTTCCAGGGTCTGCGAATATCCCTTTGTGACGCCCACCACCATGTTGTGAATCAGGGCGCGCGCGAGCCCATGCCGTGCGGCCAGGTCCCGCTCCTTGAGGCGGACGCCGCCGTCCGGGGCCACGAGAATCGCTTCGCCCTCGAGCCGGACCGTCACCCCGGGCGGCATGATCGTTTCCAGCTTGGCCGCCGGGCCGGACACCCGCACGGTCCGACCGGCCACCTCGCAGGTCACTCCCTTGGGGAGGGCGACGGGCATGCGACCGATCCGCGATTGCGACATGGTCACCACACCAGGCAGAGCAATTCGCCGCCGGTCTTGCGCGCGAACGCCTGCGGACCGGTGAGCACGCCCTGCGGGGTGGAGAGCAGCGCGACCTCGAGCCGGTGGAGGTAGGGCTTCAACTGCTCGAGGCCGACGTACACGCGGCGCCCCGGCCGGCTGACCCGGCGGACGCCGTTCAGCAACCGCTCACGGTTCGGACCGTAGTGCATCGACACTTCGAGACGGCGGGATTGGGGCTCCTTGCCCACCGCGCGCCAAGCCCGGATGAACCCCTCTTCCTGTAGGATTTTCAAGATATTCTGCTTGTAGGCGGAGTGCGGCACGAGAGCGGTGTCCAGGTACGCGCGCGAGGCGTTCGACACGGCCGCCAACAGGTCCGACACGGGATCGGTGGATGCCATGGTCACCAGCTCGCTTTGGTCACGCCGGGGATGTATCCCTCGGAGGCCAGGTTGCGGAAACAGATGCGGCACATGGAAAACCGGGTCAGGAAGCCGCGCGGCCGCCCGCAGATCAGGCAGCGATTGTAGCGGCGCACCTTGAACTTCGGTTCGCGCTTCTGCTTTTCGATCAGACATTTCTTCGCCATGAGTCCTCCGGTTTCCTCTAGGACGACGTGACGCGGGCGAACGGCATGCCGAGCGAGGTGAGGAGCGCGCGGGCGGTGTCATCCTTCCCGGCGCTGGTCACGATACAGATGTCCATCCCGCGAATCTTGTCTATTTTATCAAACTCGATCTCCGGAAAGATGATTTGCTCGTGGATCCCGAGCGTGTAGTTGCCCCGCCCGTCGAACGAATCCACCGAGACGCCACGAAAATCCCGGATGCGCGGCAGGGCGAACCGCGTGAGCCGCTCGAAGAACTCGTACATGCGCGGCCCGCGCAGCGTGACCTTGCATCCGACGGCCTGGCCCTTCCGCACCTTGAAGTTCGAGATGGACTTCTTCGAACGCCGGGTCGCGGGCTTCTGCCCGGCGATCGCCGCGAGCTGGGCGACGGCCGCATCGAGCTCCTTGGGGTTCTGGGTCGCCTCGCCCACGCCCATGTTGATCACGATCTTCACGAGCCGGGGCGCCGCCAGGGCGTTCTTCAGCTTGAACTGCCCGGCGAGCTGGGCACGGATGGTTTCGCGATAGGCGGTCAGGAGGTTGGCCATGGTCACACCTTATCCATCTGTTC
>CAYHEI010000007.1:13237-20001 GCA_964355385.1 uncultured bacterium
GTGACGGCACACGCGAACCTTGTCGCCCGACGGGAGACGGAGCCGCTTCAGGCGGGTGGGTCGGCGGCAGGCCATGCACACCACCATCAGGCGCGACGCCGGCAGAGGCTTCTCGATGTCGAGAATCCCCCCCTGCGGGTTCTTCTGCGTCGGGCGCGAATGGCGTTTCACGACGTTGAGCTTTTCCACGACGGCTTGGCGCGTCCGCGGCAGCACGCGAAGAATACGTCCCGTCTTGCCCCGGTCCCGCCCCCCCAGGACCGTCACGAAGTCCCCCTTCCGGACATGCAGCACCGGCCGCGCGTCGTCCATCAGACCACGTCCGGGGCGAGGGAGATGATCTTCGTAAAGTTCCGATCGCGCAGTTCGCGTGCGACCGGCCCGAAGATGCGTGTTCCCCGCGGGTTCATCTGCTCGTTGATGATCACGGCCCCGTTGTCGTCGAAACGAACGTAGCTGCCGTCGGCGCGGCGCACTTCCTTCCGCGTCCGCACGATGACGGCCTGCACCACCTCGTGATCCTTCACCGCGCCGCCGGGCAGCGCCTGCTTCACCGACGCGGTGATCAGGTCCCCGACCGTCCCCGTCCGATGCTTACTTCCCCCGTGGATGCGGATGCACATGATCCGCTTGGCGCCGGAATTGTCGGCGACCTCGAGTACGGACAGGGGCTGGATCATGATGCCGCCGCGGCCGGCTTGGCCGGCTTGGCCGGCTTGGCCAGCTTGAGCGCGGCCTCATCCGGCGCGTCCGGGATCGCCTTGCGGCCCACGACCTTGATCACGCGCCAGTGGATGGTCCGGCTGAGCGGACGCGTGGACTCCAGCTGGACCACGTCGCCCTCGTGGCAGCCGACCTCGTCCCGCGCGTGCACCTTGGTGCGCTGGATCATGATCTTGGTGTACACGGGGTGTTCGACGAGCCGCTCGACCCGCACCACGACGGCCTTCTTCATTTTGGCGCTGATGACGACGCCCTTCACGGTCTTCACGACGCGACACCCTCCTTCCGCTTCTGCGCGGTCAGCGTGAGGACGCGGGCGAGATCCCGCCGCGTCGCGCGCAGCTGCGAGGGCTTGGCCAGCTGGCGCGCGTGATGCTGGATGCCGAAGCCGAAGAGCTCCCCACGCAGTGTCCGGGCCTTCTCCTCCAGCTCCGGCAGCCCGAGACGGCGCAGCTCCGCGGGCTTCATCAGCGGGCCTCGTCCAAGGAGAGACGCGAAACGATGCGGGTCCGGATCGGCAGCTTGTACTGCGCCTGCCGCAGGGCGGCCCGGGCCGCCTGAGCCGGCACGCCGTCGATCTCGACCAGGATGCGGCCGCGCTTGACCACGGCGGCCCAGAACGCGGGCGCGCCTTTGCCCTTGCCCATCCGGGTCTCGAGCGGCTTCGCCGAGATCGGCTTGTGCGGGAACAACCGGATCCACAGCTTCCCGCCCTTCTTCAGGCCGCGGGTCAGGCAGACCCGCATCGCTTCGATCTGCTTGCCGTTCATCCAACAGTTCTCCTCCGCCTTCAAGCCGAAGCTGCCGAAGTCGAGGGTCAGGGCGCCCTTCGCGACCCCGCCGCGACGGCCACGCTGCTCCTTGCGATACTTCACGCGGGAAGGCATCAGCAGCACGGCCTACCGCGCCTCCACCGCGGGCGAGGCCTCGGCGCGCGCGGCGCCCTTGACCGCCGCCTTGGCCGCCATCGAGCGCATCGGGAAGAGCACCTCGCCCTTGTAGACCCACACCTTCACGCCGATCGTGCCGTGGTTGGTGAACGACGTCGCGTGGCCGTAGTCGATGTCGGCACGGATGGTGTGGAGCGGGACCTTCCCCAGGCCATCCCGGACATAGCGAGCGATCTCCGCGCCGGCAAGCCGCCCGGCGAGCACGATCTTCACGCCCTTCGCGCCGCCGCGCATGGAGAGCAGCGCGGCCTTCTTCATGACGCGGCGGTAGGAGACGCGCTTCATGAGCTGACCGGAGATGTTCTCCGCGACGAGCTGGGCGTCGATCTCGGGCACCCGCACCTCGTGGATGTTCACGAACACCTGGCGGCCCGTCTTGGCCTGCAGTTCGTTGCGCAACTGCTCGATCTCGACGCCGCGCTTGCCGATGATCATCCCCGGCTTCGCGGAATGGATATTGATGATGATGCGCTGGGTCGTGCGCTCGATGTCGATCGTCGACACACCCGCCTGGTACATGCGGCGCTTGATGTACCGGCGCAGCATGAGATCCTCGTGCAGGAAGCTGCGGTATTGTCCCCGGTCCGCGTACCAGCGCGAGACCCAGTTCCGAATGACCCCCAGCCGTAGCGCCGTGGGATTCACCTTCTGCCCCATTTATTCGATGCCCTCCCGCTGACAGCAACGTCGCTCCGTCCCGAAGCTCAGCTTCGGGACTCCGCGGTCGGCTTGCTTGCGCTCGCCTCCGAAGATCATGATTTCCCTCCGACGACATCCAGCTCGATCGTGACGTGGCACAAAGGCGTCTTCATGACCCCGCTGCGCAACATCGCCTTCGCCTCGAACTTCCTGAACAGGCCCGCCCCCTGATCCGCGAACGTGCGGCTCACGTAGAGCGGATCCTTGAGGTGCTCGCCCTTCTGATGCGCGTTCGCGATGGCGGAATGCAGCAGCTTCAGGACCGGCTCCGCCGTCCGGCGCGGGGTGAAGGAAAGGATGCGATGCGCCTCGTCCACGGACTTCCCCCGAATCAGGTCCAGCACGATCCGGACCTTGCGCGCCGACTGGCGCATCGAGTAGATGCTCGCGCGCGCGATCACGGCTGTAGCGCCCTCTGAGGCGCGGTCAACACGGTGTACCCACCGATGCCGAGAGCACTTCCTGTGCTCACGTGAGGGAGCTCGAGCGCTCGGTGTGCTGACCGTGCGACTTGAAGAGGCGGGTCGGCGCGAACTCGCCCAGTTTGTGCCCCACCATGTTCTCCGTGACGTAGATCGGCAAGAACTTCCGCCCGTTGTAGGTGGCGAAGGTCATGCCGACCATTTCCGGGGTGATGGTGGAACGGCGCGACCAGGTCTTGATCACGCGCTTGTCGCCCGCCGCCTTGGCGGCATCGACCTTCTTCTGCAGCTTGGCCTCGATGTACGGCCCCTTCTTCAGCGATCTTCCCATTAGTTTCCAGCCTCCCCGCGCAAGCAAGGCCGCTCCGCCCTCAAGCACAGCTTGAGGGCTCCGCGGTCGGCTCGCTTCTGCTCGCCTCCGCAGATCACGCTTTCCTCCGGCGCTGAACGATCCACTTGTCCGACGATTGCGGGCGCCGGGTCTTCAGCCCCTTGGCTTTCTGCCCCCACGGCGAGACCGGCGGCCGCCCCGCGCCGGCCTTGCCCTCGCCGCCGCCGTGCGGATGGTCGACGGGGTTCATCGCCGCGCCGCGCACATGGGGCCGCACGCCCTTCCAGCGATTCCGGCCGGCGCTGCCGATCCAGACGTTCTCCCAGTCGAGATTCCCCACCTGCCCGACGGTCGCGTAGCAGGCGAGGCGGACCTTCCGCGTTTCGCCCGAGGGCAGCTTGAGGAAGGCGAACCCGCCTTCCTTCGCCATGATCTGCACCCCGGCGCCGGCGCTCCGGGCCATCTGGCCGCCCTGCCCCGGCGTGAGCTCGACGTTGTGGACCATGACGCTTTCGGGAATGGCTTCGAGCGGCAGCGCGTTCCCCACCGTCGGGTCCACGGCGGGTCCCGCATGGACGGTGGCGCCCGCCTTCAGCCCATCCGGAGCGAGAATGTAGCGGCGCTCGCCGTCCGCGTAGCGCAGCAGGGCGATCAGGGCGCTCCGCCCGGGATCGTGTTCGATCCGCTCGACGACCGCGGGGATACCCCGTTTGTCCCGCTTGAAATCGATCAGCCGGTAGAGATGCTTGTGCCCGCCGCCCCGATGACGAGCCGTGATCCGGCCTCGCGCGTTGCGCCCGCCGGTGTTCTTCATCCGGACCACCAGGCTCTTCTCGGGCCGGCCGTCGTGCAGCCCCTCGATGACGAGGTAGCTCCGGTTCCGGCGGGAGGGGGTCGTGGGCTTCGTGATCCTCAGCATGTCGCCTCCGTCATGCCGACTGCGCCGCGGCGATCTGCTGGCCCTTGGCCAGCGTCACGATCGCGCGCTTGGTGGACTGGCGGCTCACGAGCCACGCGCCGCGCCGCTTGCGCTTCCCCGCCAAGCGCTGCGTGCGCACGGCCAGCACGGTGACCTTGAACAGCTTCTGGACGGCCTCGCGGATCTGGAGCTTGTTCGCGTCGGGATGGACTGAAAACGCGTACTGGTTATCCTGCGCCAGACGCGTGAACTTCTCCGTGATCAGGGGCTTCACGATGATCCGCTCAACTTCCATGGGGAGCCTCCAAGATCGCGACCGAGGGCGGAGTGCCCGGAGCATGAACCTGCGAAGGGCCGCAACGCGCGGCCAGCGCTTCGAGCGCCTGGCGCGCGACGACCAGATGGCGGAACTTCAGCACGTCGTACGCGGAGACGGAATCCGCCGTCTCGACGCGGGCATCCGGAAGGTTCCGGAACGCGCGCCGCACGCTCTCGTCCGATCCGGGCAGGACGATCAGCACGCTGCCGTCCAGCGCGAGCTTCTTGAGCAGGGACGCGGCGTGCCGCGTCTTCGACGCCTCGATCGTCACCGCCTCGATCACGCGGAACAAGCCCGACCGCGCCTTGTCGCTCACGGCGCTCCGCATCGCGCTCCGCCGGACCCGGTCCGGCAGCTCGAGGAAGTACTTCCGGGGCTTGGGACCGAACGCCACCCCGCCGCCGGCGAAGTGCGGGTTGCGCGTCGAGCCCTGGCGGGCGCGCCCCGTGTGCTTCTGCTTGTACGGCTTCTTCCCGCCGCCCCGCACTTCGCCTTTCGTCTTGGTGGAGGACGTGCCGGCGCGCGCGTTCGACCGCTGCGTCACCATGGCCTGATGGAGCACGCGCGAGTTCGGCGGCGCCGCAAACACGGCGGGAGCCTCGACGTCGCCCGCGACATCGCCGGCGGCGGAGAAGCAGGGGAGACGCGCGCCGTCCGTCATTTCTTCGCCGCCGGCTTCTTGGCGGCCGTCTTCGCGCCCTCGGTCTCCCGCGTCTCGACGGTCAACCGCCGCGCCGAGGGCGCCTTGCGCTTGGTCGTCGGCGTAATGCGCACGAGGGTTCCGGTCGCGCCCGGCACCGCGCCTTTGAGGACCAACAGGTGCCGGTCGGCGTCCAGCTCGAGGACCTCGAGGTTCTGCGAGATCGCGGACGCGTTGCCGTGACGGCCCGCCATACGGGTGCCGCGCAGGGTGTGACCCGGATCGGTGGAGGCGCCGATCGATCCCGGCGCGCGGTGCTGCATGGAGCCGTGCGTGTCGCCGCCTCCGGCGAAGCCGTGCCGCTTGACGACGCCCTGGAAGCCATGCCCCTTCGAGGTGCCCTGCACGTCCACCCGGTCGCCTTTCTTGAACAGCTCGACCGTGACCTTCGATCCGGCCGCGAGTCCGTCGGCGCCCTTGAACTCCCCCGCGCGCGGCGGCAGGAACTCGGCGATCCAGCGGTGGGCCGGCACGCCTCGCTTCGTGAACTGCCCGACGAAGGGCTTCGACAGACGCGTCGGCTTGGGTTCTTCGCGAAAGGCGACCTGCACGGCGCGATAGCCGTCGGTCTCCGGCGCCTTGACCTTCAAGACCGTACAGGGGCCTGCCAGGATCACGGTCGCACCGACCGCGCGCCCGTCCTTGTCGAACACCTGGGTCATGCCGACCTTCTGTCCGAGGAGCCCCATGCCGCGCGCCATCAGGCCGCGATCCCCGCGCCGAGCGCGAGCAAGGCGCGCGGCGAGCGCGGCTCAGCCGTGCTCGCCGGCCGCGCGTTCATCGCGAGGCCCCTCATAACTTGATCTCCACGCCGACGCCCGCCGGCAGTTCGAGCTTCATCAATGCGTCCACGGTCTTCGTGGTGGGCTCGAGGATGTCCAGCAGGCGGCGATGCGTGCGGATCTCGTACTGCTCGCGCGAGCGCTTGTCGATGTGCGGCGAGCGCAGCACCGTGAACCGCTCGATGCGCGTGGGCAGGGGAATGGGCCCGGACACCGTCGCGCCCATGCGGCGGACGGTTTCCACGATCTCCACGGCCGACTGATCGAGCAGCCGGTGGTCGAAGGCCTTGAGCTTGATCCGAATGCGCTGCATTACCGCTCTCCCTGTCCTCCCTTGAACTTCGCGATGATCGGCTCCGCCACGTTGCGCGGAACCTCCTCGTAGGCCTCGAACTCCATCGAATAGGACGCCCGGCCCTGGCTCATCGAGCGCACGACCGTCGCGTAGCCGAACATTTCCGCCAGCGGCACGAACGCCCGCACGACGCGGGCGTTCCCGCGAAAGGTCATGCCCTGGATGCGACCGCGGCGGGAATTCAAGTCCCCGATCACGTCACCCATAAACTCCTCGGGGGTGACGACTTCCAGGTCCATCACCGGCTCCGTGAGGGCCGGTTTCGCCTTCATCACCGCCTCCTTGAACGCCATGGAAGCGGCGATCTTGAAGGACATCTCCGACGAGTCCACGTCGTGGAAAGAGCCATCATACAGGACCGCGCGGAAATCCACCACCTGGTACCCGGCCAGCACCCCGCCCTCCTTGGTTTCACGGACTCCCTTGTCCACCGCCGACCAGAATTCCTTGGGGACGGTCCCGCCCACGACCTCGCTGACGAATTCATATCCCGTGCCCGGCGGGAGGGGCTCCAGGCGCAGCTCCACGTCGCCGTACTGGCCGCGACCGCCGGTCTGCTTGATG
>CAYHEI010000008.1:0-19899 GCA_964355385.1 uncultured bacterium
GTCCTGGCCGGCTTCGACGCGGTGCTTCGCACCGTGCTCAGGGCTAGCCCTGAGCAAGGCCTTGAAGAGGCCGAGTCGAAGCCCTGTGGGGCGGATTGTTCATGAAGCACGAAGTGGTTCATGAATAATCCGGGCTAGCGCTTCGCGGCCCGCAGCAAGACCGCCCGCAGGGCGTCGGCGACGCGTTCGACTTCGCCATCGGTCAATTGCGCCGAAAAGGGGAGCGAGAGAGTCCGTTCCGAGATCCAGCGGGCGTTCGGGAAGGCGTCCCGTCCGAACCCGAACCGCCTGCGGTAGTAGGGATGGAGGTGAAGCGAGACATAGTGCACTCCCGTCCCGATCCCCCGTGCGAGCATCGCCCGCCGGATACCGTCGCGATTGATGTTGAGACGCGCCAGGTCCAGGTGCACCGTGAACAGATGCAGCGCGTGCCGGCCGCCCGGAACCTTCGCGTCCGGAACGAACGCCGGTAGCCCGCGCAGGAGGCTCGCGTAGTGGTCCCAGATCGCCCGGCGACGGCGCCACCAGCGTTCGATTCGCTTCAACTGATGGAGCCCAATGGCGGCATTCAAGTCGGTCATGGCGTACTTGAACCCGGGCGCCACGATCCAGGACGTGGAGCCGGCGCGTCGCCGGAGCCGCTGCCAGGCGTTCTCTTCCAGGCCCTGGGTGGCATACCGCCGGACCAGCCGGCTGGCCTGCGTCCGGCGCGTGACGATCGCCCCGCCTTCCCCGGTCGTGATGTTCTTGTTGTGCGTGAAGCTGAAGCACCCGAAGTCGCCGAGCGTTCCCGCATGTCGGCCCCGATACAGCGCTTCGATGGCGTGCGAGGCGTCTTCGATGGCGAGCAGGCGGCGCCGACGGGCGAGCGCCAGGATTCCGTTCATTGCGCACGGCCGCCCCGCCATGTGCACCGGCAGGATCGCGCGGGTACGCCTGGTCACCGCGCGCGCCGCGGCCGCCGGGTCCAGGTTCTGCGTGACGCGATCCACGTCGGCGAACACGGGCGTGGCGCCGGCGGCGACGATGGCGTTGGCCGTGGCCGCGAAGGTGAGCGGCGTCGTCACCACTTCGTCGCCGCGACCGATCCCCCCGACGATCATGGCAAGGTGGAGCGCGGCGGTCCCCGAAGTGATGCCCACCGCGCGCGGGGCGCCCACGTAGGCGGCGAAGGCGGCCTCGAAGCGTTCCGTCCGGGGACCCGTGCCGATCCATCCTCCGCGAAGGGTGGCGGTCACCTCACGGATCTCCTCCGGCCCGATCCAGGGCGTCCCGAACGTGATCGCCGGGGCCGGGGACCCGATCATGCCGCCCCGCGCCGTTTCGCGAGCAGGCCGGACCGGTCCAACCGCCGGCGGAAGGCGACGAGTTTCGCCAGGCTCTGGACGATGTCCCGGACGATGCGGACGGTCGAGGGCTTCGCCGGATTCCGGACGTACCGGCAGGGAACCTCCACGATCGCGAGTCCCGCCAAATGGCACCGCACCATCGATTCGGTGTCCCAAAACCATGCGGGATCCTCGACGGTGGCTAGCACGGGCAGGGCGGTGGCACGCAGAAAGAACTTACAGTTCGATTCCGTGTCCCGCACGTTCCCGAGGGGCAGCAGCAGATGCGCCAGCGCCGAGTAGCCCCGGCTCAGGAAGCGCCGCCACAGTCCGCGCGCGACGAACGCGAACGTCCGACGTCCCACCGCGACCTGCGCGCCCCGCCGGATGGCCTCGCAGCATGCCGGGATGTAACGCGGGTGGACTTCCAAGTCGGCGTCGATAAAGCCCACGATCTCCCCGGAAGCCTCCCGCATGCCGTCGAACACCGCGCGTCCACGGCCGGTGTTGCATACGTGCCAGACGGCCTTCATCCTCCCCTCCGGCCGGGCTGCGATGATCCCGGCAATCACTTCGCGAGTCCCGTCCGTACTGGCGTCGTCCACGAAGATGATCTCGTAGGTCATGCCGCTCGCGTCGAGGATCGCCGCGATCTCCCGCACCGAATGCTCCAGCCAGGGGGCCTCATTGTAACAGGCGAGGATGAGGCTCAGCCCCGGCACCGGCTCGTTCATCGGACTTCCATTGTCCCTTTCCGTCTCCCGGAGAACAACAGCAGCCCGCCCTGGCGTCTGATCCACGGGAGGCGGCTCGCGGTGGCATTCGTGAACCGCATGAGGCGCTCGGCGCGGGAGGGCGGGAGCAGGTTGAACACGTGCGGCGGAAGGAAGACTTCGGTCCGGTAGCTCGCGGACATTCCGGCCGCACCCAGCCAGCCGACGAGGTCGGCGCCTGAGAGGGCGCCGTGTGGGGGATACGACTTCGCGACCCAGCTTTCGTGCAATGCCATCAAGAGGTCGAAGCAGGGACGAAACACGCTCGCGTTGTTCTCGTGTCCGAGGAGGACGCCATCCTCCGCCAGGATCCGGACGGATTCCGCGAGTGCGACGGCCGGCATGGCGACGTAGCTCAGGACGCCGGCAAACAGGACGCAATCGGCTGCGCCTCCCCGCACCGGGATGTGGTCTGCGTCCGCGACGAAATGAAGCGCGCGCCCCGGAAGCGTCCCGCATGCGGAAAACCTTCGCATGGCTTCCCGCGCCATGGCTTCCGAGAGATCGAATCCGAGGAGGGTGCGGAACGCTTCGGCGAGCCGCGGGGCGAGTCGGCCGGTTCCGCAGCCGACCTCGACGAGGACGCCGCGCTTCGCCCCTGCTCGGCCGATCGCGTCCAGGAAGAGACGGTCGAAGGCGATCCAAAACGGAGCGGCGGTGATCCCGTCGTCGTATCGACCGGCCTGCGTGCGGAAGAATTCCATCTGCTCGGCTTTCAGGACGCGGCTGCCATCGGAGGGGACGGGAGCGGGAGCGCTCCCGCTGGACCATCCCTGCCAGCGGTCGTGGAACCTCGCCATGAAGGCCCGCCCACGCGCCGCGTCGCGCAGGTCATGCGGCAGCAGTTCGGGCAGGCGATCCTCGACGCGATACCACGAGCGGCAGGCGTCGCAGCGCAAGATGCCATGGACGAGGCCGCGGTCGTCACGCTCGAACGGAATGATCGTGAACGGCCCCGTGCGACAGGCGGGGCAGATCAGAAACTCCCGGGCGATGGCTTCATCCATGACGGACGAGTTCGGCCACGCCATGTTGTAGCATTGCCCCCGCGGGCCTGCCAAGACCCCTTTGCTATAGTTGTAGCGATCATGCAGCCGCATCCAGCTTCGCGCTCGTCTCCGGGCCAGCGTGAACTGATCGAACGGCGCTTGGTCCTGCTCTGGGCGGTGGGCGCGGTGGTCTGGTATGTCGCCTCGCTCGTCCACTGGATCCAGCCTCGAATCATCGTCTGGGGGCTGCCCTGCCTCGGATCGAAGACGCCGCCGGCGCTCGGATACTTCCTGGCCCGGGCCTGCGCGCTGGCCGTGGGTGTGGCGGCGGTCCTGGCGGTTGGCCATGGCGCGGGCCGCGATCTGTTGCGGTTCGTGCGAGCCGGCCCCGCGCCCGCGGGGCGGGCGATTCCGGCGGGATGGGCGGCGGCGAGTTTCGGCGTTCTCGGCCTGGGGCTGGCCGGCCTGTGGTACCCCTCGTTGCTGGCGATCCTGGCGGCCGTCGGCGTGGCCCGGACCCTGGCCGCCTTGCGCCGCCGCGGGTCGGCGCCGCGTCCGATTCGCGCGCCGGCGTTCCCGTGGCGCCGGCTGGAGGTCGCGTTGCCGGCGGCCTTGCTGGGGTGGCTGCTGCTCCTGATCTGCCTGGCCCCGGAGGTGTTCCAGGACGCGATGCGTTACCATCTCTTTCTCCCCAAGCGGTTTTTGCTCGAGCACAAGTACTTCTTCGTGGACCGTTACTTCTTCTGGTCATACATGGGGCTGACGCACATGCTCTATGGGCCGGCGCTCGCACTGGGGGGCGTCCTGACGGCGCATGCCGTCAATCTCGCCATGGCAGGCATGGCGTTCTCCTCCCTGATCCGGATCATGCGCGCCGCGGGCCTGCCGCTCCCCGCGCAGGCGCTCGCCGCCGGTCTGACCGTGACCGCCCCCGGACTGCTCCTCGTCACGGGATCGGCGTTCGCGGAGCACGGTGGGGCGCTCTATGTATTCCTGGCGGCGGAGAGCCTGCTGGACGACCGATCGGCCGGGTTCCGGCAGCTGCGGGCCGCGGCGCTCTGGATCGGTCTGGCGTTCACCGCGAAGTACACCGCCGCGTTCGGCGCCGTCGGATGCGTGCTCATGCTCGCGTTCCGTGCGGATCGGGGCCGGACGTGGGCGGTGATCCGCGCTCGGCCGGCCGTCCTGGCGGTGCTGCTCGCCCTGCCGAACGCTCCCTGGGCCGTGCAGCGGTGGCTTCACACCGGGGATCCCGTTTCGCCGTACCTGGCGAAGGCAGGCCTGCAGACGCTCGACGCTTCCTCGGCGGTCGAGCTGGACGTCTACTACGACTTCGCGGGCCGGATGCATCATACGTGGCTGGCGGCTCCGGAGGAGCTGCTGCGCTATCCGGTCCAGTTCGCCGGGGCGCATGCGGGGTTCTGGGAACATCCGGGACCAGCGCTTCCGGCCCTCATCCTGGCCGCCGTCCTGTTCTCCTCAACGCTCGCCTCCGCGGCCGTGCAACTGCTCCTCTTCGGTGTCGGCAGTGCGGGCGCATGGCTGCTCTTGTTCGGCGGGCAATCGCCACACTACATCGTCGCGTACGTGGGCCTGTGGAACATCGCCGCCGCCGCCCTGGTCAACGGGCTTCCAAGGGCCCTCAGCTTCGCGATCGGAACGCTTCTCTGGTGTTGCGTCTGGTTCCAGGCTCTGCTCAGCTTCGTGGCGGGGACCTACATGTTCGGCCCCCGCGACGTGGCGATGGGGACGATCAGCCGGGAGTACTACCTGACCGAGGGCCTTCAGCCCCGTGCGGTGCACTATCCCATCAGGAAGGAGATCGAATCTCGGTTCCCCGCGCGAGGGACGGTGTACGTGCTCGGCGACGATGCCAGCTTCTATCTCGGGGGCCGGGTGTTCGTGGACTACGAGAACGGCTCCGATCCGCTGCTGTGGCGGCTGGCCTCGGAGGCGCCGGAACCCGTTCGTCTTCGAATACGGCTTCGACAGCGGGGATGGACTCATGTCCTCTACTCGTCGAACTGGCCGGAGCGGTTGGCGGAGATCGGATTGGACACGTTCCGGTTCGACCCGCGCACGCTCGGCTTGGTTCAGGAATTCTGGCGGCGTTATGCCGTTCCGGTGCTCATGCGCGAGGCGGAGACCGGCCATCTCCTCCATGGCTCGTACGTCTTCGAGCTGGCGGACCGGCCTCGGGCCGCCCCGTACGTCGCGGGGTTTTCGGGGCGGTTGCCGTTCCTGCCGGGAGCATCCGTCCTGGTCTGGGAGGGAGATCGCCTGGCGAGCAAGGGCGAGTGGGGCGCGGCGTACGACTGGTACGCCGGGCAAGCGCGTGTGGTCCCGAACTGTGCGATCGTGCAGGACAGGCTCGCGCGGGCCGCGGAGGCGCTTGGGCGCATCGCGGAGGCGAGGTCGCATCGAGTCCGGATGGCGGCGCTCGGATGGACTCGATGAGCGCCAGGACGCGCTCGCGCGGATGAGCGGACCGGGTGTGTTCCGGTGGTTCTCCCGATGCGTTCCGGCGCTGGCGGTCGCCGTTGTGGCGGGACAGGCGCGCGCGACCTACGCGCCGCGGTTGGTCTGGGAGGCGATTGAAGACGGCCCGGCGCACGGATACGACTATGCCATGTCCCTGGCTCTTTGCCCCGGCGGTGATGTGGTCGTCGCGGGCTGCGAGGAGAGCGGCGATCGATACATGCCGCGTACCTGGGTGGTGCGCCGGTACGACCCGGAGGGGCGGACGCGTTGGACGTGCAAACATCCCGGCGCGTGGGCCGCCGGAGCGGCGGTCGGGGCTGACGGCGAGGCCGTGGTGGCGGGCTACGAGATCCGGGACGACAACGACTGGCTGATCGTGAAATACGGTTCCGGCGGCGACATCCGCTGGAGCCGAACGATGGGGAGCGCGGTGGGAGGGGATGCCAATGCCTACGGCCTCGCGCTGGACCGGTGGGGGAACGCGATCGTGACGGGGTTCGTCAACCGGCCGGAACTCGGGCAGGGCACCGACTGGATGACGGTCAAGCTGGATCCGGCCGGCCGGGTGTTGTGGACCAGGATGTACGACAGCCCCGCGCACGGGTACGACATCGCGGGCAGTGCGGCGGTGGACGCGGACGGCAACGTCGTCGTCGCGGGGGTGGAATACCGTCCGGACCTCGGCCAATCGCTGAATTGGCTCATCCTCAAGTACGACCCGAATGGAAAGGAGCTGTGGCGTCGCAGTGACAACGGTGCCGCGAATGGGAACGACTCCGTCGACGGCGTGGCCGTGGACGGCTCCGGACGCATCACGGTGGTGGGGGAGGAAGCCACCGACCCGGTCGGCTGGTCCGAACACGCCGTGATCCGGCAGTACGACTCCGACGGTCACGAGCGTTGGACGCGGACGTGGGATGTCGAGCCGGGTCTCCTGGTCGCCGCGAATGCGGTTGCGGCGGATGAGCAGGGGAGGCTGTTCGCCGCGGGGCTCTCGTGGCCGCTTGCGCGCGGGGAGGCGCACCGGTGGCTTCTCATGCTGTACGACGCGGAGGGGGCCACGCTCTGGCGGGGTTCGTACGCGAGCCCCGAGCGGAAGGGAGACACGGCGTGCGGCGTCGCCGCCGGTCCCGGCGGCCTGTGGATCGTCGGTGGCCACACCGACCGGTCGGTCCGCGGCCGGGCCACGGACTGGCTCATTCGCGCCTATCGCTTCACCGACTCGCTACGCTGAAGCAGGAGACTCCCGGACAGGAGCGCCACGAGGAAGGCCGTGATCGTCGTGACGAGGAGTCCGACGGCGAACGAGACGGGGCAGTAGGTGAATTCAACGAGGTGATCACCGGGCGGGACCGACACGGCTTGGAGGACGTAGTCCGCGCGCAGGAGGGGGGCGGAGGATCCGTCGATTCGCGCGCGCCAGCCCGGCGCGAAGGATTCGTCGAAGACGAGGTACCCCTGGACGCCCGCCTGGACGCGCGCGGTCATGCTGCCCGCCGCATGACGGACAATCTCCACCCGGTGGTTCCCGGCGCCCCGGAGCGGATCGGATCGCGCTCGCGAGCCCTCCAGCACGACTTCACGCCTGAAGTCCACGCTGCCCGACCGCACCCAGTTCAGGGCCGTCTCCTCGTCAGGGCTGTGCCGCCGGGCGGACACAAAGAAGGCGCGCGGAAGCGCGCGAGTGTTCCGGAACACCCGACCGTCCGGTCCATCGTACACACGCACGAACTTGGTTCCCGGACTCCGGGCCCCGGGCGGAAGAACCACGTACTTCACGTTCAGGAGGTCGAGGACGGGAGAGGCGAGCGGGAGTCCAAACTGAAGAGCGTTGCTCCCGCGCGGCCCGAGGGACTCCGGCATGGCGATCAGCCGCGTCAGGCGGCGGGGATTCATGGCGTCATAGCCGGAGATGTCCGACAGCCCGTACACCATGCTCACATTCGGCATGGGAAGCAGTGTGCGAAAGACATCCCGGTCGGATTGGACGGCGGCGATCGCGGGAGGAATCGGATAGAACTTGTCGGCCCGCACCACGGGTTGGTAGGCTGCCGCGAACGGGACGACGCCGGCCAGTTGCACCAGAAGCAGCCCGACGCTCGATGCCGACGCAGCCCGAGACCGAAGGACGCGCAGAGCCAGTACGGTACTGGCGAGCGTGAGACCGAGGCATATCGACAATTGCCGAACGACGAGGTTCCAAGCTCCTCCTGCCGAGATGGCCTGGTAGTCCCGCGATGCCGCGGCGACCGCGACGACGAGGATCGCCGCTCCCATTCCGCTCACTCCGACCGCCAGTCTTGTGCGGAAGGCGTCCTGGTCTTGCGTGAGCTCCTGCATGCCGATCGCTCCCAGGACGCACAAGGCAAAGTCGAGGATCAGCACGAGCCGGATATTCACCGAGACTGACAAGCCCGGGAGCGAAGCAGCGAGCCGTGGCATCACGGGATTGTTGTAGACGATGGCAGCGCTGAGGAACGCCAGCGCCGCGAAGAAGCGTACGCCCGGGCGGCGCCATCCCGCGAGCAGGGCGCAGGGGACCAGCAGCAAGAGGGCGATACCGACCGTCCCGCTGGTCTCATTGTAGTTTCCGGAAAAGGTGTCATGCGCGGGCGGCGGCTCCCAAGCCGTGTGGTCCCAGCTGCGGCCGAAGTAGCGCGGCATCAGGAAGAGAAGCAGTCCTCGGGGCGCGAGTGTCTGGATGATCGTCGTCCGGTGACGCGCGGCGTAGGTCGTGCTCGCGAGAACGTATTCCAGGAACGGGAGGGTTTGCGCCATGGTCAGGAAGCCGGCGAGTGCGATGGCCGCGGCGAAGCGAAACAGAAAGCGGCTCGGCGAAGCGTCCGGCGATCCGCGGGAGGCGCGCGCGAGCGCGTAGGCGGTGACCGCCACGATGCAGTGAAGCACCGTTTCCGGGTGCCCTCCGAGAATGCACGCCGTGGTCGCCAGGGCGAGCAGCACGGTGTTCCACCACGTTCCTCGCTGTCGGAGTCGTTCCGTGGCGGCGAACACCGCGGGGAGCCAGACCCCGCTGCTGCCGAGAGACCAACCAAGCCAGACCGTCACGAACCCGCAGCACATGAACGCCACCGCGCCCAGCAAGGACGGAATCGGCCGAAGGGCCAGCAGGCGCAGGAAGGCATACATCGCCAATCCGGCCACCCACAACTTGGCGACAGCCGCGAGCGCCAGCGAGATGGGAAGCGGGAGCACATACGCCGGGAGCGTGAACGGCGAGAAGAGGGCCGGCTGCATGCTGGCCAGCAAGGGACCGCCGGCGTACGCATGAGGGTTCCAGAGCGGAAGCCGTCCGGCCTTCACCTCGCCGGAAGCATACATGACGCAAGGATGAAAGAGGAACGTCATGTCACTGAGGATCGAATCCATCCGCACGGGCGGTTCGAGAAACGTGCGCCACGGCCAGGTGTGGAATAGCAGCTCGGCGGGCGACAGGACATGCCCCGGGAGGAACGCGCGGGCGTACATGAGCAGCGGGATCGCGATGAGGAGAGCGATGGCTGGGACATCTGGTGAGCGCGTCGGCCGGACCCGCATCGCCCTACGGTATCGGGATCGAGAGTCGGTGGCAAGGTGGTCCGGACGAGCTGCGTTTCGGGGATCGGGGGGCGGCAGGGGGCTATCGAGCGGCGAGAGAGATCTCACGAAGGCGCTGCGCCACCAGCGCGGCCGCGAGTCGCTGGCCGCGCGGCCCCCAGTGAGTATCATTGCTCATGTACAAGGGACCGTCCCGCGCGGCTCGCCGGAAAGCGGGCAGGAGATCCATCACGACAATCCTGCGCTCGCGGCAGAAGGCCTTGAGGGTGGCCTGAGGCCGATCAAGATCGAGCTCGCGCGGCGGCGCCAGGCGATCTTGCACCAGACGCTGCAGATGTCCATCCACCTGGATCACATCAGGAATCAGGACCAGGAGCAGTTGGGCGCCGCAGTTTCGCGCGGTCGCATGAATCCTGCCGAGTGTTTCCGCGACGGAGTGCCATTGTGCCTCCATGATCGGCCGCCACGGCGTCTCAAGCACGATCGTGCGCTCCATTTCGATGCGCAGGAACGCTGCCTGGGTCATCATCGGAGGGGGAGGCCAGGGGAGGGGATAGCCCAGGTAGACCCCTCCCCGCGCAGGCGTGACTTGGCCGAAGGCCGGGGCCCGTTCCCATCCTTGCTCGGGGACGGAGGTGAGGAGCCGATGAAGATTGCGTGCCAGACGCCAGAGATACGAGGTCGCGGCGAAACGCGTCGACCAGGGGAATGTCCAGTCGGGGATCGGCTCGTCGGTGAGATCGTTCCCGAGGAACAGGAACACAACGACGGCGTCGGGATGGAGCCGACAACCCTCCAGCTCGAGGAGGCGCAAGTAGAACCTTGGGCCGACCCCGGTGACGCCGAGGTTCACGACTTCCGTCGTCCGCTCAAGTTCCGTCTGCAGGCGGGTGGCGATGTGATCCTCGTTCTTCACCGCGCCGCCATCCACCAGGAAGGAGTCACCGAGGAGGATCACGCGTCGTTGCCTGCCCCCTGACGGCCGTTCTTCGGTGTATTCCGGCGTCCGGAACCCGCGGCTGTTCAAGACATACCCAACGCACCGGCCGAAGGGCCCCAGCGACCAGGGCGATGACATCACGAGGTCGTGGACGTTGTCGATGGTGCGATAGTCCACCCGGGGGTAGAACTCCCGCACGTACAGCAGGCGTCGTACGGCCGGGCTGAGACGTTCGGCGCCCCGCAGCGCCAGCTCCATCGCCAGCACGGTTGCGAGGAGAATCCCGGCGCGACGAACGGCGGACGTCACCGCGGGACGTTCCAGACCCACACCTTCCTGTCCCAGCTCGCCGCGGCCACTTGACCACGAACCGACCAGGCCACGCCGCTGACCGCATCCGCGGGGCCATTGAGGACCGCGCGCGGCCGGCCCTGGAGGTCCCAGAGGATCACGGTGGAGTCCCAACCACTCGATGCGATCGTCCGTCCGTCCGGAGCATAGGCCACCGACGTCACGGCTCCCCGGTGGCCCCTCAGCGTCGCGCGCGGCCGCCCGGTGGCGGCTTCCCAGGTTCGAACGGTGCCATCCCAACCCGCGCTGGCCACCGTCGCTTCGTTTGGGGCAAACGCGACGGACAGGATCGCGCCGGCATGTCCGGCCAGCGTGGCGCGTGCCCGGCCGGTTTCAACATCCCAGAGCCTCGCCTGCGGGTCCCAGCCGGCCGACGCGAGCATCCTTCCGCTTGAGGCGAACGACAGACAGCGGACCTCGAGGGTATGCCACGGCAAGTGGGAGAGCCGCGCGTCGCCGGGATGCCACAGGGTCACGAGGCCGCTCGAGCTTCCCGACGCGATACGCGAGCCGTCCGCCGTGACGGCGACCGCGGCCACCCCTCCTTCGTCCTCGCTCAAGACGCGGCGTTGCGTGTGCGTGAGGACATCCCACAGCCGGACGGTTCCGTCCCAGCCGGCGGAGACCAGGGTGCGGCCATCTCTTGCGAAGGCGACGGCGGCGACGGGACCGGCGTGTCCGTCGAAGCGAGCCAGTCGGAGGTGATGACGGGGATCCCAGAGCAGGATCGCGCCATCATCTCCTCCCGATGCCAGCAGCGCGCCGTCGGGGGAGAACGCCACGCAGCGCACGCGATCAGTGTGTCCCCGTAGCGCGACAGGCGCGGGCGAGTTCCCTCCCGCAGCGAGGACGGAAACGAGGGGGAAGTCCTGCGTGACCTGACCGGATGCGATAGCCGGGACGCGGTAGGGGCCGATCTTCGCCGCGCGCATCAGTTCCAGGCCTCTCGCCATTCCCGCTTCGCTGCCGAGGAACATGGGCCAGTGGCGGGCCGCCGCCTCCCGTGGCGCCAACCCGCGCCGCAAGTCGTTCATGAGCGCGTGGTTCATGTCCGCTCGCGAGTTCCCCATGCCGAGACCGTACCGGTGGTTGGGAAAGACGAGGATGGCGGCGACGACTGGAATGAGCGCCTGTACCGCACGCGCGAATGGCCAGGGGGAGGGCAGGAGCCATGCGAAGTAGCAGACGCAGAACAGCGGAAGTGCATTGACCGCATAACGGTCCATGAATGCGGTCTCGGGGCGATCCACGGCATAACCGGCGCGCCCGTATCCAAAGGCGAACGCGACGAGGAGCATGGCCGCGAGGCATGCCAGCAACCCGCCGGTGCGCGACCGTTCATGCGGCCGGGCGCGATGGACGGCGAGCAGCGCCGCCACGCTCGCGAGGGTCAAGAGGAGGACGCCGACGCCGGAAAACGGCCAGCCGATCCGAACGGCTGGACCGAAGCCCATGGACATGAACTGGAGCGCGAGCACGGCGACGGGCAGGACGCCGGGGCTCGGCGGAGAATCCGGCGGCGTCCTGTAGCCGACGAAATACAGGCCCACCAGCAGTGCGGCGGACCCCGCTATCAGCAGGAACAGTCTTCCTTCGTTCCTTGCGCGGGGATCGCCGTCGCGCAGGCGATCCCGGCCCATCAGCGCAAGCCAAACCGCGAGGGCGGGTGTGGCCGCAACTCCGACCGCTCCGCAGATCGGCAGGCCAAGGAGGCAGGTGACCCCCGCCAGCGAACCGGCCGGACCAGGTCCCTCCGCCCGCCCGACGGCAGCGGCGAGGAAGCCGACGAGCAGGGCGATGGTGATCCCGGAGACCAGGTAGTGAAACTGCAGGAAGAGGGATGCGTGCCCCACATGCATGAAGGCGATCGGAAACCAAGCATCTGCCACGCTGGTCAAGCCGCGGACTCGACGGGCCGCGCGAATCAACAGCATGGCACTGGCCGCCATGAGCAACACGTTCACGTATCTGGGGACCATGAGGTCGAATTCCGTAAGATGCCCCAGGGCCAGCAACAGAGCCCTGGAAAGGACGAGCCGGTGGGAATAATCCAGTTCCCAGAACCACGCGGCGGACACCGGCCGCGCCCCCGCGAACGCCTCAAGGTAATTCCAATCGTCTCCAAATGGGATCTGGCTGGCGTACAATGACACGTACGCAAGCGCGGTTCGCACCATGAACGCACAGACCCCCCACACCACGATCCGCGCAAGCAGATCGCTCCTCGAACGGCCAAGCGTCTCCGAGGCCGCGTCGGCGGGGATGAGTGTCCCTCCGGATTCGGCACCGGTCACTTGCGGCCGTCGGCGATGAGAGCGCCCCTGGGCGGGATCCGGTTCTCGACGATGGATGTCACCGGCGTCTGGACGCGCCATGCTGAGCGAATATAGCATGAGCGAGGGTTCCGGTTGAATCTGCGTGTCCGCCTCGCATCCCCGCTTGTGGGGCTCCTCATCGCCGCCGGGGTGCTTGCCGCGACTGAGGGCCTCTTTCGTGCGGCCGCCTGGGGAAACGTGGTTCCGTACGAGCTAATGGTTGAGCTCAATCCGGGTCTCCGATTCCGCAACCGCCCCCACCTGCACGAAAAGCTCTTCACTCCTCCCGTGAACGTGACGACCGACGGGGCCGGCTTCCGCGCCAGGCAGGAGGTTCAACGGCACAAGCCAACCGGGGTTCGCCGGCTCATCGCCATGGGCGATTCGATCACTTTTGGATATGGAGTGGATGACGCGGAAACATATCCCGCACGTCTCGAGTACCTGCTCAACGAGCGGCGCCGGAGCGCGTCTGCGGTGCGGTACGAAGTCATCAACGCGGGGGTCGTCGGCTATTCCAGCGCCGAGGGGCTGCGCCAGCTTGCGCGGGATCTTCTCGTCTACCGGCCGGATGTCCTCCTGGTATCCTACGCCATGAACGACCCTGATTACGCTCTGCGGCCATTCCTCTACGGACGCCTCCGGGACTCCCGGACTGGTCGTGCGCGCCTGGCCATGGTGGCAAGAAACTGGCTCTTCGCCCATAGCCATGTCGGCCGGTGGGTGATCGATGCCGTGGCGTGGCGCCGGTACCGCGCCTGGCATCACAGCCATTTGGATGACGTGCGCGCGGGCCGGATCAGGTCCGCCCAGCCTGAGGAGTACGTCCGCAACCTACGAGCCTTTGTGCGCATCGCGCGCACTCACGGCTGCCAGATCGTGTTCTTCGTCGCACCCGTACGTCTCAAGTGGACTCCCTACCCCCCGGCCGGCTTCTTGGACACGAAAGACCCGCGTCACTGCCGCGAGGCGGCGAGTTTCGCCGAACTTGCCCTTGCGGCGGGCGTGAGGACTCCGGAAGAGCGCTCTTCCCTGGCGTATTTCCGGGCGCGCGCGCTCGAGAATCTGGGCCAAATGGAACGCGCCCGCGGCGCCTACCTCGACGCCATGCGGGACGAAGGGGCACCGGAGAATTGGCGCTGGCTGGCGCGTCAATACTCGCGCTTGATGCGCCGGGTGGCCGAAGAGGAACGGGTCCCGGTGGCCGACTTACAGGCCACGTTCGAAGAACGGGAGCTGACCGACAATCCTTCCGGCCTGTTCATCGACATGTGTCATCCGGGGCCGGTGGGCACCCGCCTGATCGCGGAGGAGGTCGCCAAGGTGCTCGGGAGCGCCGTGCTCGGCGGGGGGGGATCAAGGTGATGGAGTCGGCGTGGAACGGGGACAACGGAACGTGAGGCGCCTGCGCCGTGGCGCGGCGCTCATGACCGAGGTCCTCGCCTACGCCCGCGTGCGGCGCGCGTGGTGGATCGTGCCCATCGCGGTGATCCTCCTGCTGCTGTCCTGCTTGATCTTCATCGCCGCCAGCGTTTCGCCGCTCATCTACACGATGTTCTAGCCTCTGAGGGGTTTCCTCAGCACGACAATGAGGGAAAGCGGTGGGACGGGGAGGATATGGTCCAACACCCTCAACACGGGGGTCAACGCATTCAGTAACCACATCTGGCCCAGACCGAAGTGTCTTCTCCGAAGAATCAGCCCATTGACGATCCAAGCGAGGATGCCGAGCTTGTTGAACGGCAGGATGCGTTCAACGACCAGTCCGGCAGCTTCGCCCGCTCGTTGAATGGTCTTCCGGTCGTACCTCCGATAGTGGCCAAGGACTTGGTCGAGAGTCGAAAACATCCATGGGCCATTGGGCACGAGCACCAAGGCGCGGCCGTCCCGGCTCAGGACCGAGGAGATATGTTTCAGGGCCGCCACATCCTCCTTGACGTGTTCCATCACATTCAGGCAGATCACCGTGTCGAAGAGCCCGGGTGGGTGCGGCAACAACTTCGGGCTGGTGACGTTGCAGTACGCGACTCGGACATAAGGACGATCGCCGAAGGTCGAGATCATACGTCGCAAATAGGAGGGGTTGATGTCCGTGGCGTAGTAGCGGCGTCGGGGGAGCATGGTCCTGGTCAGGTTGCCGATGCCTGCGCCAATCTCCAGGACACGGGAGCCAACGAAGGGCTTGAGGGTGTCCGCCATCCATTGGTTGTACCGGCGTGCCCGCCCCATGCGCACCAGGATGTGGCTGCCATGAGGGTCCTCCCTGTACACATGATCGGAAACTGCAAATCGGACGATCGCCAAGGACGCCGCGACACCGTCCTTCCAGCCTCTCTTCTTGCCCTCGGCGTAGGTGCGTCCCGCATGGCGCACCGGAACCTCGAATATTCTCGCGTCTCGTTTGGCCAACTTCATCGCAAGCTCCGGCTCGATCGTGAAACGGTCGCTTTCGATCGGGATGTCCTTGAACATGTCTGTGCGGATCATCTTGTAGCAGGTTCCCATGTCGGTCAGGTTCAGTTTGGAGGCGAGATTGCAGGCAAAGGTCAGGCAGCGGTTGCCGAGCTCGTGATGAACATGCAGTACCCGACGGTACGATCCAGCGAGAACTCTCGATCCAAAGACCGCGTCCGCGTCCTTCGCTCTGAACACCGCGAGCATGTTCAGGAGATCATTCGGGTCATACTCGAGATCGGCATCGTGGCAGACAGTGACTTCGCCTCCCGCATGTTCGACCCCGGTGCGGATGGCCGCGCCCTTACCGCGATTGCGGTCGTGGCGGATTGAGAGCACATGGAGTTTTCCGAGGCCGCGAGACGCCATCTGGAAGGCACGGATGCGGGCCCAGCTTTCGTCCGTGGAGGCGTCGTCCACGATGATGATCGTCAGCCTGGAGATTGTGGGACTCTTGCGGATGGCGCAGAGTCGTTCAAGGCTCTCCCGAACCAGATGTTCTTCGTTGTAGACGGGTACGATGGCCGAAAGATGACAGGGGAGTTGGAACGACTTCGTCAATGCTGAAGACATCGGCAGTATCATAGCGAACCTGCTTCACGGTGGGCGCCCGCAACACTGCTGGGAGTATGATCGACCCATGTCTTCGCGCGCGCGCGCATGTCCGCACCGCATCGCGGTGGTGATTCCGGCGCTCAACGAAGTCCTCGCGATCGAAGGGGTCGTCCGCGGCGCGCGCCGTCGGCCCGAGGTCGGGCAAGCGATCGTCGTGGACGACGGCTCCACGGACGGAACAGGCCATGCCGCTCGGTGCGCCGGGGCGCTGGTCGTGCGGCATTCGAGGCCGCGCGGAGTCGGCGCCGCCCTGCGAACGGGATTCGCGCGGGCGCGGGCGCTGGGCTGCGACGCGATCGTCGTGATGGGGGGGGACGGACAGGACCGCGCCGCGGAGATTCCGCGGCTGCTCGCGGCGCTGCGCGGCGGCTGCGACTTCGTCCAGGGGTCGCGCTGGCTCCGGGGCGGCCGGGTGGTGAACATCCCGCTCTTCCGCCGGGTGACCACCATCCTGCACTCGGCCCTCTTCACCCTCGTGGCGGGACGACGGGTGACCGACGGCACGAACGGCTTCCGGGCCTTCCGGAGCGCCTTGCTCGACCGGATCGACCTGGCGCCGCGGTGGCTGGACTCGTACGAGCTGGAGCCCTACTTCTACTTCCGCGCGTTGACCGGATCGTTCCGGACGGCGGAAGTGCCGGTCACCAAGTGGTATCCGGTCGACGGCCGGGGCTACACCAAGATGAAGCCCTTCCGGGACTGGTGGCGGATTCTGAAGCCCCTCGTGCTCCTGGGCCTGCGGCTTCGGCGGTGATTGATCCGACGCTGCTCCGGGAATTCTACACCCCGGGGGCGCCGCTCCCCGCCGCGGCCTGGGAGGGTCTCCATCCGGATCCGGAGGCGGAGATCGAGGCCCTGGTGCTCGAACGGCGCTTCCCGCGGCGGCGGCCCTGGCACGCGTATGTTCCGTTCGAGTCGCGCTGGGTCCCGTCCCGGCTGCGCGCGGCGTTGCTGCGCCGTCGCGTCCGGTGGGGGCTCGCCGAGCGGGAAGCGTTCCCGCGCTGGCCTGCGGAGCCGGTCGTGGAGGAGCTGCGCGCGCGGGTGTGGGCGGCCGCGCGGAAGGCGGGCCTGGCGCGCAACCCCGCTCCGTTCTGGCCGGACGGGAAACGCTGGGCCGTGGCGCTCTCGCACGACCTGGACTCGCCCGAGATCTACCGGCGGGGCTGGTGGAAGCCGTTTGCCGAGCTCGAGGAGAGGCTCGGGTTGCGCTCGAGCTGGCACTTCTGCCTGAATCACCTGCCCGAGGCCGCTCCCGTGCTCGACGAGCTCGCGCGGCGCGGCCACGAGATCGCCTGGCACGGCTTCCGGCATGACTACCGCATCGCCTATCTGCGCGAGGACCGGCTGCGCGAGCGGATCGCGGCGCACGTGGCGACGTTCGCGCGATGGCAAATCCAGGGATTCCGGAGCCCGTTCTACCTGAGAACGGCCGCGCTCTCTCGCGGGCTGTCCCCGGCCCTGCGGTACGATTCGAGCGCGCGCGACACGGGGACGGAATTCCTTTCTCCGCATCGCCGCGAGGGCTGCTGCACCGTCTTCCCGTTCTTCCGGGAGGGGCTCGTCGAGCTTCCGCTCACGATTCCGGAGGACCTGGCGTTGACATGCCTCGCGGGCGACGACGCCGGGGCGATCACGGCGGCCCAGCGCGACAAGGCCGCCCGCGTCAGGGAAGCCGGCGGCGTCGCACTCGTCCTGACGCATCCGTTGCGGTGGATATCCCTGCGCCCCGGGGCGTTCGCGGCGTACCGGGCGTTCGCGGAGTCGGTGGCGCGCGACCCCGGCGCTTGGCGCGCCCTGCCGCGCGACGTGGCGGCGTGGTGGCGGACGCGGCATGGACGCTGAGGGCGCCCCGGACGCTCGACCGGGGTATGATCAAGAGCGATGAACTTCCCCGTGACGGAGTTCCGCTGGATGGCCGCGGCGCCCGCGCTTGGGGCGCTGCAGGCGGTGTTCGAGGTGGCCGCGCACTTCGCGGTCGGCGGCAGCCTCTTCATGGTGCTCCTGGAGCACCGCGCGCACCGGACCGGCGACCAGGCGCTGCTCTCGTTCCTGCAGGACTGGAGCCGGATGTTTCTCCTCATGAGCATGATTCTCGGCATCGGATTGGGCACGGGCCTCTGGACGGTGCTCGCCGTGGCTCAGCCCGACGCGGCCCATGCGCTCCTGCGCATCTTCCTGTGGGTGTGGGGCGTGATGTCGATACTGGGGATTCTGCTCGCGGCGGCGACGCTCCTGCACTACAGCGGCTGGGGCGTGCTGCCGCCGCGCCATCACCTGGCGCTGGGCTGGATCATCGTCGTCTCCGCCTGGCTCGGGCTCTTCGCCGTGAACGGGGTACTGGCGTTCATGGAAACACCCGGGCAGTGGATGACGACCGGGCATTTCATCGACGGGTTCTTCAACGAGACGTTCAACCCGTCCATGCTCGTGCAGGCCGGGGCATCGCTCGGCACCGCGGGCCTCTTCTCGCTCGTCGCGGGTTGCGCGGCGGAGGCGGGCCGGTTGCGGGGGGTGCTCGTGCGGACGGCGTCCCGCTTCGTGCTCGCGGGGTTCGCGCTGCTGCCGGCGGGCGTGGCGTGGCACGCGGCGACGCTTTCGCCCGCGGCGCGCCAGTTGCTGACCGGCGCGCCGGGCATCGGGCCGGTGCTCTTCTACGGTGGGCTCGCGGCGGCCGTGACCGTGTTCGCGTTCGCCCTGACCGGCCCCTTCAGTCGTCCGGAGGGCTGCACCCGTTCCTTCGCGTTGTTGCTTCTGACGCTGGGCCTGGGCGCCGCGGTGGCGGCGGGATTCCAGCGTGAGGTCGTCCGGAGCCCCCACGTGATCACCGGGTACCTGTACGTGAACGGCCTGGATCCCCGCGCCCTGCCGGCGCTCGAGCGCCGGGGCGTGCTGGCTTCGGCCCGGTACGCTGCCGTGCGCTCGCTCGGCGCCGATCCCGATCGGGCCGGCCGGGAGCTGTTCCGGCTGGAATGCGCGGCGTGCCACACGGTCGGCGGGTTCCGCTCGATCCGGCAGGCGGTGCAAGGGTGGGAGCCCGACGCGCTCGACCGGCAGCTGGGCCGCCTGGACCGGCTGCGCGGTTCGATGCCGCCCTTCGCGGGGACCGCCGGGGAGCGCCGCGCGCTGGCGCGCTGGCTGGCCGCGCTGCCCGCGCGATGAAGACGCCGCCGCCGAACCTCGAGGCGCTGCCCGCGCCCTTGGCGCTGCTCGGCGGTCTGCACTGGCTCGCGCAGGTCGCGTATACGGTGCCCATGAACCTGGCCCTGGGCTGGCCGCTCCTGACGCTCGTGGCCGAAGCCGTCGGGGCCGGGCGGGGCGACACGTCCCTGCGGCGTCTGGCGGCGTGGATCGCGCGCCGCACGCCGGGCGCGGTCACGTTCGCCGTCGTGCTGGCCTTCCCCTCGTTCCTGCTCGGCCAGGCGCTCTACGGATCTGCGTGGCTGCCGGTGGAGCACCGTCTCGGCCGGCTTTGGCTGATGGTGGTCCCGCTCATGTTCCTGGGCTGCGGGGCGGCGTTCTGGGTGGCGCTGCGCCGGCGGGGCACCGAACCCTCGACGCTGCGGCCCTTCTTGCCCGACATCGTGGAGAGCTACCTGCTGGCGTTCCGGCGGCGCGGATTGGAACGGCCGGGCCTCGCGCTCACCGTGGTGGCCTCGCTCGCCCTGCTCTCGCTCGGCTTCATCTTCACGGTCCACGCGATTCTGGCCGGCCAGCCCGCCGCCTGGCGTCCGGGGCCGGGCGCGGTGGAGGGGATGTTCCTGCCCTTGCGCGATCCGCAGCTCCTCCCGCGGCTCTTGCACACCTTGTTGGGTGCCTTGGCCGTGAGCGGGATCGCGGTGGCCTGGCACGGGGCCGACCGGGTGGCGGAAGGGGAGAGCGGCTACGGGCGCACCGCGCTGAAGTTCGGAGTCCTGTGGTTCGCCGTGCCCACGCTGCTGCAAGGCGTCGCGGGTCCGTGGTACCTCTTCTCGCTGCCGCCGGATGCCGCGCGCCAGTTCGCGGGCGGATCGCCCCGCGCCGCCCTGCTGGTCTGGACGGGCGCGGGCGCGGGGCTGACGGCGGCCGCGCTGGCGGGGGTGTCCCTGTTCGCGCGCGACC
>CAYHEI010000009.1:0-18891 GCA_964355385.1 uncultured bacterium
GGGGGCTCCCCCCCCCCGCCGCCGCCCCGCGCCCGGCGGGGGGGGGGGGGGCGCGCCGCGGGGGGGCGCCCCCGGCCCCCGGGGCCCCCCCCGGCAGTGGCTGCGTGGGGCGCCCGTCAATCTTCAACGGCCGGCAATCGACGTTCCCAAATTTGGTGGCCCGTGGAGAGCTTGCCCGGCAGATCGGTGAATCCCACCTTGTCGAAGAAGGCCTTGGCGATGTCGCTGGCGGGATTCACGCGCGCCCGGATGAAGCCGATCCCCTGGGGCCGCGCCCAGTTGTAGATGCCCTCGAGGAACTCCTTCCCGTGACCCTTCCGTTGGCGAGGCTCGGCGATCAGCAGCAGGCCGAGGAACATGGTGGTGTCGGTCGGGTAGCCGAGCACGAGGTGGGCGAGGCCGACATAGCCGCCGCCCTTCTCCAGCAGCCCGAGCACGAAGGTGGCGGCCTTGCTCACGCCCGGCGGGGCCGGGGCTTCCAGCAGCTCCTGCGCGAATCCCGCCTCCGGCGGGCCCTCGTATTCGATCTGGAAGAACTTCGGGCTGGCCAGCACCGGCTGGTCCGCCTGGGACGCCAGCTCGGGCGTGAGCATGACGATGTCCAGGTGCGCGGTCGAGAAGAGCGCTTCGGCCACCGCCGGGCTCACGACTGTAGCGCCGTCCGCGGCGCGGTCAACATGATTGACCATCTGCTGTCGAGAGCGTGCTCCTGCACGCTCACTCCTGCGGCTCCGGCTTCGCGTTCTTTTGGATCACCAGGTACATCGTCGAGCCCTGGCGCTCGACCAGGAAGAGGACGCTCTCCTTGTCCTTCAGCCGCTGCGCCAGCGCCTTGAAGTGCTCGATCGCCGTGACGGGCTCCTGCTCGATCTCCCGCACGATGTCCCCGCGCTCGAGGCCCGCCAGCGCGGCGGGGGAGTCGGCGGTCACGTCCGTCACGACCAGCCCCTCCGTGATCCGGGCCTCCAGCCGCTGTGCCAGCTCCTCGGTCAGCTCCTCCACCGTCATCCCGAGCCAGGCGGCCTTGGGCTCCGCGCTTTCCCGCGGTTCCTTGCCGCCGCCGTGGTGCGCCCGGGGTTCCGGCTGCGACTCCTTCAGCGCGACGTCGAGCACGATCCTCTTGCCCTTGCGCTGCACGTCCAGCCGGATCGTGTCGCCCACCTTGTGCGCCAGGACGATCGCGCGCAGCTCCTCGCGCTCGCGGAGCGGCTTGCCGTCCACCGCCAGGATGATGTCGCCGGGTTTGAGCCCGGCCTGCTCGGCGCCGGTGCCCTTCAACACGCCGGACACTTCCATGCCCTGGCCCGCCGGGAGGCCCAGCTTCTTCGCGACTTCCGGCTGCAGCGGGCCGTACGCGATGCCGAGCTGCGGCCGGATGATCCGGCCCTCCTTGATGAGCCCGTCCATCACCCGTTTCGCGATGTTGATGGGGATCGCGAACCCGATGCCGACGGAACCGCCGCTCGGCGAGTAGATCATGGTGTTGATGCCGATGACCTCGCCCCGGATGTTGAGGAGGGGCCCGCCGCTGTTGCCCCGGTTGATCGAGGCGTCCGTTTGGATGAAGCTCGTGAAGCGCGCGGTCCGCCCGCCCGTCCCGTTGTCGAGCTGGCGCCCCTTCGCGCTGATCACGCCGACGGTCACCGTGTTCTCGAGCGCGAAGGGGTTCCCGATGGCGATGGACCACTGGCCGACCCGGATGCGGTCGGAGTCGCCGAGCGGGGCGGTCGCGAGCGTGCCCTCGGCCTTGATCTTCAGCACCGCGAGGTCCGTATCGTCGTCCTTGCCGACGATCTTGGCTTTGTATTCCTTCTTGTTCAGCAGCTTCACGACGATGTTCTTCGCCTGTCCGATGACGTGCGCGTTGGTGAGGACGTAGCCGTCCGCGGTGACGATCACGCCCGAGCCGGCGCTCATGACCTGCTGCCGCTGCTCCATCTGCGGGATCTCGAAGAAGTGGCGGAAGAACTCGTCCATGCTCTCGTCCCCCCAGGGGGAGCCGCGCATGACGTAGGTGGTCGTCGCGACGATGCTGACCACGGCCGGTCCGACCCGGTCGGCGACGTCGACGAAGGAGCGCTCGAGCCCGTCGGCATCGGCGGTCGAGACGGCCGCGGGGATCGCGGCGGCGGGGGGGGCGGCGGAGGACCGGACGGCGGCCGCCGCCGCGCAGGAGGCGAGGGCAAGGACGGTCGCCAGGAGACGCGTCGCGCGCCACCTGCCCGGAATCCCGTCGCTCCCGTCCTTCGAGGTTCGCATTATCGGCCCGTTAAGCGAGTCCATTGCCATGCTAACATAACGCCGACGTGACCTCAACGGAATTCGCGCTCCAGCAACTTCTCAACGGCCTCACGCTCGGGATGGTGTACGCGCTGATCGCGATCGGCTACACGATGGTCTACGGGATCATCGAGCTCATCAACTTCGCTCACGGCGAGGTCTTCATGACGGGGGCATTCGCGGGCTTGCTCGTCGTCGGCGCGCTCGCGGGCGGCGCGCCGGGCGGCGTGGCGCTCGCGCTGGCCCTGGTGGCGGCGATGGCCTTCTGCGGGGCGCTGGGCGTGCTGCTCGAGCGGGTCGCGTACCGTCCGCTCCGCCGGGCGCCCCGCCTCGCGCCTCTCATCACCGCGATCGGGGCCTCGTTCTTCATCCAGAACGCGGTCATGCTGACGTTCGGGTCGCAGCCGCGATCGTTCCCCTTCCCCTCCTCCGCGCCGCTGCTCGTCGTGGGGCAAGTGCGGGTGGCCGGCTCCCAGGCGCTCATCGTGGGGGTCGCGGTCGCGCTCATGGCCGCCCTGCACCTGTTCATCCGGCGCACGCGCACGGGACGCGCCATGCGCGCTTGCGCGCAGGATCAGGACGCCGCGTGGCTGATGGGGGTGGACGTGAACCGGATCATCGCCGTGACGTTTCTCCTGGGGTCCATCCTGGCGGGCGCGGGCGGAGTGCTCTACGCGCTGCGGTACGGTTCCGTGGACTTCTTCATGGGCTACCTGGTCGGGATCAAGGCCTTCACCTCCGCCGTGCTGGGCGGCATCGGCAACATCCCGGGAGCCATGCTCGGCGGCGTGCTGCTCGGGCTGATCGAGGGGATCGGCGCCGGGTGGCTCTCTTCGCAGTGGAAGGACGTGATCGCCTTCGCCATCCTGGTCCTGGTGCTGCTGATCAAGCCGTCCGGCCTGCTGGGCGAGCGGATCGTCGAGCGGGCGTGATCCCGGGGCGCTCTCGCGCACTCGCGGGGGCGGGGGTGCTGGGGCTCGCGCTGTTGCCGCTGGCCGTCCGCAACGACGCCGCCCTGGACGTCCTGGCGCTGGCGGGACTCTACGTGACGCTCGCGCTGTCCCTCAACGTCATCGTCGGTTACGCGGGGCTCTTGAACCTGGGCCACGCGGCCTTCTACGCGGCGGGGGCCTACACGTACGCGCTGCTCGCGTCGGACCAGTTTCACCTTCACGTCTCGCCCTGGCTGCTCCTGCCCCTCAGCGGGGCGGTCGCGGCGGTCTTCGGCCTCCTGCTCGGGCTGCCGGTGCTGCGGTTGCGGGGGGACTACCTGGCGATCGTCACGCTGGGTTTCGGGGAGATCATGCGGATCACGCTCAACAACCTCTCCGCCATCACGAACGGGCCCAACGGGATCATCAACGTGGATCATCCGCGGCTCGGCGGCCTGCACTTCGGCGTCGGGGTCGTTCCCTACTACTACCTGTTCTGGTTCGTGGCGCTCGTCACGATGGGCGCCATGAAGCGGCTCGAGGATTCGCGGATCGGGCGGGCCTGGATGGCCGTGCGCGAGGACGAGATGGCCGCCGCCACGCAGGGCATCAACGTGACGGCGCTGAAGCTGGGCGCCTTCGCGACGGGCGCCGCGCTTGCGGGCGTGTGCGGCGGGCTGTACGCCTGCAAGCAGGGCCACGTCGCGCCGGAGTCGTTTTCCTTCATGGAATCGGTGATGATGCTGGCGATGGTCGTCCTGGGCGGCATGGGTACGGTGCGCGGCCCGGTGCTCGGCGCGGTGACGCTCACGATCCTGCCGTACCTGCTGCTCGGCCTTCAGACGTACCGCGTGCTGCTCTTCGGGGCCGCGCTCGTGGTGATGATGCTCTTTCGGCCCCAGGGCCTGCTCGGCCGGCGCGGCGGATTCGCCGCTTGATGACCAATCGCGCGGTGCTCGCCGCGTACGGCAAGTACGTGCTCGCGAACTACCCCCGCGTGCCGATCGCGCTCGTCCGCGGGCGGGGCGCGTGGGTGTGGGACGCGGCGGGGCGGCGCTACCTCGACATGGTTCCCGGGATCGGCGCGGGCTTCCTCGGGCACTGCCATCCCGCCGTCGTGCGCGCCGTGCGGGCCCAGGCCGGGCGGCTGCTTCACGTCCAGAACCACTTCCCGCACCCCGGGCAGGCCGAGTTGGCGCGCCGGCTGCTTCGGCTGGCGCGGTTCGACGGCCGGGTCTTTTTCTGCAACTCCGGCGCGGAAGCGGCGGAGGCGGCGATCAAGCTCGCGCGGCGCTGGGCCCAGGTCGAGCGCGGCACGAAGCGGTTCGAGATCGTGTGCGTGCGCGACGGATTCCACGGGCGGACGCTGGGAGCGCTCGCCGCGACGGGGACGCCGGCGTTCTGGAAGGGCTTCGCGCCGATGCCGCGCGGCTTCCGCCACATCCCGTTGAACGACATGCGGGCGGCGGTGAGCGCGATCGGGCCGCGCACCTGCGCGGTCCTCGTCGAGGCCGTCCAGGGCGAGGGCGGATTCCGCGCGGCCTCTCCGGCGTGGTTGCGCGCGCTTCGGCGCCTCACGCGCCGAGAGGGCGCGCTGCTGATCTTCGACGAGGTGCAGGCGGGCTGCGGCCGTACCGGGACGTTCTTCGCCTACGAGCCCTCCGGCGTCGCGCCGGACGCGGTCACGCTCGCCAAGCCGCTCGCGGGCGGGCTGCCGGTCGGCGCGCTGCTCGTCCGGGCGCGGTTCGCGCGGGCGCTGCCGCCGGGGTCGCACGGCGCGACGTTCGGCGGGAGCCCGCTCGTCTGCGCGGCGGCCTTGGCCGCGCTCGACGTCCTCGCCGCTCCGCGGACCCTGGCGCGCATTCGGCGCCACGGCGCGCTCCTGCGCCGGGGGTTGGAGGCGCTCCGCGCGCGCCACCCCGCGCTGGTGGAGGAGGTGCGGGGCCGGGGGCTGATGGCGGGCCTGGCCCTGCGCGTTCCGGGCGCCGGCGTGGTCGAGCGGTGCCGGACGGCCGGGCTGCTCGTGAACTGCACGCACCGGACCGTGATCCGGCTGCTCCCGCCCGTGGGTGCGGGTCCCCGGGAATTGCGGCGGGCGCTCGTGATCCTGGACCGGGCGCTCGAGGGGGGTTGAGGCGTAAAATGAGCGTCGTGCCGAGGCACGTGCTCTCCATCGCGGATCTCTCGCGGCCGGACATCGAGCGGATCCTGGGTCTCACCGCCCGCTGCAAGCGCGGACGGACGGCGTTCGCCCGCGCGCTCGCGGGGAAGACCGTGGCGCTCGTCTTCGAGAAGCCGTCGACCCGCACGCGCCTCGCGACGGAGGTGGCGTGCGCGCGTCTCGGCGCCGCGTCCGTCACGCTCGCCGGCGGCGACCTCCAGCTCGGGCGGGGCGAGACCCTCGAGGACTCCGCGCGCATCTTCTCCCGGTTCGTGGACGCCGTGTGCTGGCGCACCGCGGGCCACGACCGGCTCGAGGCCTTCGCCCGGGCCAGCGCGGTCCCGGTCGTGAACACGCTGTCCGATCTCGAGCACCCGACGCAGATCCTGTCCGATCTCTTCACCATTCGCGAGCGGCGGCACGGGAAGCGCGGCTGGCCCGCGCTCGCGTTCGTGGGCGACGGCGGCAACAACATGGCGCACTCGTGGCTGCTGGCGGCGGCGCGGCTGGGCATGGACCTGCGCATCGCGCATCCGTCCGGCTACGCGCCCGATCCCGCCGTGCTACGGCGCGCCCGGGCCGAGGCGGCGCGCACCGGGGCGCGGCTCACCGTGACCCGCGATCCGGCGGCGGCGGCGACGGGCGCGGGCGTTCTCTACACCGACGTCTGGGTCAGCATGGGGCAGGACGCCGGCCGCGCCGCCCGCCTCAAGGCGTTCCGGGGCTACGGGATCGACCGTCGGCTGCTCGCCCGCGCCGCGGCCGGGGCGTTCGTGATGCACTGCCTGCCGGCCCACCGCGGCGAGGAGATCGCGGCGGACGTGATGGACGGCCCGCGCTCGGTCGTCTGGGACCAGGCCGAGAACCGGGTGCACAGCACCGCGGCGATCCTGCTCTGGTGCCTCGGGACGCGCCCTTCGACCGCGCTCAGGGCGAGCGCGTGAGGGGCGCGACGGCCCGCTCCCGGCTGGGTGTGGCGGCGCTCGTGCTGCTGCCCGCGCTCGCCGTCGCGGCGGCGGACGACGAGCAGCAGGAGCTCGACCGCGCCGCGGAGGCGCTAATCGAGCGTCGGCGCGACGACGCCGTCGCGATCCTGGACGGCTTGACCGCGCGGGAAGGCCTCGAGCCCGCGGTGCGCGCCGAGGCGCTTTACCAGAAGGGGCTGGTGCTCGAGGATGCGACGCGCTACGAGGACGCCCTCACGGTGTTCGGTTCCGTGACGAAGGACGTCCCGGGCGTGCCGGCGGCCCCGTACGCGCTGCTCAGCATCGCCCGCGTCCGCGCGAAGCAGGGCCGGATCGACGAGGCCATCGCCGGGTACGACGCGCTCATCATGGCGCATCCGCGTTTTGGCGGGACCGCGCTGCTCGCGCGGGGCCGGCTCGACCAGGATCGCGGGCGAACCGAGAGCGCGTCGGCGTCCTACCGCCTGCTCTTGCGCAGCTTCGCGACCGCGCCCGAGGCGGCCGACGCGCGGCGCGCCCTCGACCGGCTCTGCACGGGTCTGCTGGCCGGCGTCGCGGTCGCGACGCGGTACGAGGACGTGCTGGCCCGGGGCGAGTGTCTGCTGGACCAGGAGCGCTGGCGCGAGGCGCAGGCGCTCTATGACCGGGCGCTCACGCTCAGGCGTCCGGCGGAACAGGAGGCCGAACTGCTCATGGCGCTGGGCTCCGCGTACGACGCGCAGGAGAAGACCGCCCAGGCGGCCGCCGCGTACCGGCGGGTGATGCGGCTCGTGCCGGGGACCCTGCGGGCGGCGGCCGCGCAAATGGCGATCGTGCAAGGGCATCTCGATCGCGGGCGGTGGCGCGACGCCATCCGGGAGCTCGAGCGGGTGGCGCGCGCTTTCCCCGGAACGCCGCAGGCCGCGCAGGCGCAATTCACGATCGGGACCTGCCAGGAATCGCTCAAGGACCGCCGGCGGGCGGAGGAAGCCTACCGGAAGGTGATCGAGACGGCGCCGCAATCCGCGTGGGCCGCCGAATCGCAGCAGCGTCTCATGCGGCTCCTCGAGCAGCCACGCTGATCTCTCTCCTGGCGACGGCGCTGGCCGTCGTGGCTTTCGGGTCCTCCACGCCCCCGGCGCCGAGCGGGACACCCGCTGCGCCGAGCGGGATACCCGCTGCGCCGAGCGCGACCGCGGCGGGGGATTCCCGGGGCGGCACGCGGCTCCTTTGGATGATCGAGCTGCCGGAAGCGGCCGCGGGCGGCATCGCGGCCGCGGACGGCTTGGCGTATGTCGCGCTCCTCGACGGTACGGTCCGCGCGTACCGGCTGGCGGACGGGACGCAGCGGTGGAGCGCCGCGCTGGGGGCTGCCGCGCAGACCGGGCCCGCCTGCGCGAAGGGCGCGGTCGTCGTGGCCGACTCCGGGAAGCGCCTCCGGGCGTTCGCTGCGGACACCGGCGCCCGGCTGTGGGACGTGCCCCTGCTCGCCCAGGCCGCTTCGGAGCCCGGCGCCGGGGCGGACGCGGTCCTGCTGGGCGAGGGCAACGGCGGCTGCGCGGCGTTCCGGCTCACGGACGGCCTCCTGCTCTGGCGCCAGAGCGTGCTGGGGGACGTCGTGGGGGCGCCCGCGGTGGGCGAACGCTGGGCCGTGTTTGGTTCCACCGGCCATACGTTGTATGCTGTGGCAAAGCTTTCAGGTGAGGTGTCCAAGACGATCGTGGTCAGCGGGGAAGTCCTCGGACGGGCGGGCCTGGAGCCGGCCGCGGCGGGCCGCGCGCTGACCGCCGTCGGCACCCACGATGGGCGCGTGTACGCGTTCTCGCCGTCCTGGGAGCGGCTCTGGGCGGTGCGGCTCCGCGGCGCCGGCCGCGCGGCGCCGCTGGTCAGGCCGAACGCGGTGTACGTCGGGACCGACGAGGGCCTCCTCGCGGCGCTGGAGCGGGAGACCGGCCAGACGAAGTGGGAGACCGGTGTCGGCGGCCCGGTGGTGGACCGGCTCGTGGTGCTGCCGGGCGCCGTCGTGGCGGGCGCCGGTGGCGCGCTCTCGTTCATCGAGCCCGCGAGCGGCCGTCCCCTCGCGGTGATCCCGGTGGGCGGCCTGCTCACCGGGGTCGCGGAGGACGGCGGGACGGTGGTCGCCGTGACCTCCTCGCGGCGGCTGATCGCCGCGGGGGTGAAGGCGCCCGCGCCGGAGCTGCCGGTGCGGGTGGCGGCGATCCAATCGGTGGTGGTCGAGCCGCAGTTGATTCATCCGGGACGAAACGAGCGCGTGACCGTCACGTTCTCGCTCGTCGAGCGGCGGAACCTCGTCGTGGACGTGGCCGACGCGCGGGGCCGGCGGGTGGTCCTGCTCGGGAACCGCGACCGCGCGGACCCGGGCACGTACCGGTTCGAATGGAACGGCGCGTCGGGAACCCGCCAGCCCGCCGCGCCCGGGGTGTACCGCATCCGCGTGACCGCGGGAGAGGAGGAGATCGCGATGGGACTCGAGGTGGTGCAACCCAAGTGAGCACTTCCACCGAAGCGACGGGCGAGTCGGGGACGCTCCTGAACGGACTTCAGGAAGAGGCGGCCATCTACCGCAAGGTACTGGACGACTCCGCGGAGGAGCTGCGGCTCGTCAAGTCGGCCGAACTCGAGAAGGCGACGGCGTCTCTGTCCCGCAAGCAGCAGCATCTCGAGGAGATCGCGGCCGTCGAGCGGCGGATCAAGCCCCTCAAGGATCGCTGGCCGGAGATCAAGAGCGGTCTCGCGACGGGCGCCTTCTCCGCCTTTCAGTCCACGCTCAAGGACCTCTCCGACCTGCTCGAGCAGCTCATCGCGATCGAGCGCGAGACCGAGGAGATCCTTTCACAGCAAATCGCCGTGGTCCGCAAGGGCGTCGGCGCCGCGGTCACCGAGGAACAGGCCCGGAAAGCCTACGGCGCCAAGCAACCGAATAAAAATTGACCGCTTGGCCCACACGCTCTGCGGGCTCGCGCGCGGGGAGGCGGGCCCCCGGCGGGGGCACGGCGCCGCGGCCGCGTTCCTCGTGGTCGTGGCGGCGAACCTCCCCGATGCGGACATCGCCTGGGGCTTCTTGAGCCGGGATGAGTTCGCTGCCGGGGCCGGCGGACCGGCGCACTCGTTCGCGGCGGCCGTGATCCTGGCCTTCGCGCTCGCCGCGGTCTGGACCCGGGTCGCGCCCGCGTTCCCGTACCCGGTCCTCACCCGGTTCGCCGCGCTGGGCTTGGGCTCCCATCTGGTCCTCGACCTCCTCACGCCGCGGGGGACGCCGCTCTTCTGGCCGCTCAGTCCGCGCCAGTTCGCGCTCAGCTGGGCGGGCGACACGGACCCGTGGCTCTGGGGGATTCTCGCCGCGGGGCTCGCGGCGGCGTGGGCGTGGCCGGTGCGCGGCATCGGGATGGCGCGGGGCGCGCTGGCGGCCGCGGCGGCCTACGTCGTCTTCTGCGGCATGGCCCGCGCGACCGCGATCTCGCGCTTCGAGGACGCCGTGATCCGGCTGGGCGGGCGCCCCGTCCGCTCCGAGGCGTACCCGCGCTATCTCGATCCGGCGCGCTGGAACGTCGTGACGTTCGGGACCGAGCGGTGCTGGCAGGGATTCGTGAACGCGTTCGGTGGCATCGAGGGCCGCGTGCGGACGTATTTCACGCCCCCCCTGCCCGCGCGGTTCGATTCTGCGTTTACGCGGGCCTACCTCGCGTGGGCGCGTGCCCCGGTGGCGCGGCAACTGGCGGGCGCCGGCCTGCGCGAGGTCGCGCTGTACGATCTCCGGTTCCTCGGCGGACCGGAGGGCGTGCCTCACGTCGTCCGGATCGTCGACGAAGGCGGGGGGCACGTGCGCCACGAGTGGGTTCCTTCTTCCATGACCCGCACCCCGGATGCGGACCAAGAGTATGAACTGGGGAAGTAGACTCGCCGTCGCACTCCTGGCGATATCCGGGTCCGCTCGCGCGGACGATCTGCCGGGCCGGTCCGGCGTCGCCGACCGCGGCTGGCGGGTCACCGCATGGGCGGGTCGTACGGACGCCGCGCCGTCGTCGCTCAAGACCGAGTTCGAGGCCGCCACGGCGGCCGCGGGTGCCGCCTTCTCGGCCGTCTCCGGCGGCTCGGCCGTTCCGTCGTTCGACGCCCCCGCATACATGTTCGATGGCGGGGTGGAAGCCGGCTTCGCGCTCAACGAGGAGCGGGACCTCGGTCTGGCGTTCAGATTCGGCGCGCTGCTGCCCGGCGCGACCGCGGCCTCGTCCGATGCGCGAGGCGCGGCGGGTGACACGCAGCTCGTCACCTGGAACGTGACGCCCCGGCTCTTTCCCTTCCTCGTGGGCGCGTGGTCCGAGGGCGGGACCCCGCGCGGACTCCGTTTCCGCGGGGCGTGCTTCCTGGGGGCCGCGTACGCCCGGGCCGCCTACGCGCAAGACTTGCGCGCCACGACCGCGGCGGGCGTCGAGACGAAGCAACACGGCACGGCGACGTGGGACGGATGGGTGCCCATCGCGGCCGAGATCACGGGGGAGGCGAGCTACCCCCTGGGCCGGGGGATCTCGCTGGCGGTGGAACTGGGCGTCCGGCTCGCGGCGGTCCGCCGCCTGTCCTACGCCGCGGACGCCGACGTGAACGGCGACGGCACGCGGGACGTCCGCCAGGGCGACGCGCTCAAGGGGAGCGACGGGAAGAACTTCAAGCTCGATTTCGGCGGCGCGCTCCTGCGCGCGGGACTCAAGGTGGCCTTGTGACCGGAGACCCGCTCGAGCTGCTGCTCCGCGGCGCCGCGGAGGAGATTCCCAAGGGGGGGCTGAAGGCCGCGCTCGCGCGCGTCGAGAAGGAAGGCCGTCCGCTGCGGGTCAAGTTCGGCATAGACCCGAGTTCGGCCGACCTGCACCTGGGGCACACCGTGCCGCTGCGCAAGCTCAAGGCGTTCCAGGACCTGGGCCACGAGGTGATCTTCCTAATCGGCGACTTCACCGCGCAGATCGGCGACCCGACGGGGCGCAACGCGGCGCGCCCCCAGCTCACCAAGGAACAAGTGGCGGCGAATGCGAAGACCTATTTGGACCAGGTGTGGAAGGTGCTGGACCGGGGGAAGACGAACGTCCGGTACAACAGCGAGTGGTGCGAGCCGATGACCTTCGCAGATGTGATTCGACTCGCGTCCAAGCAGAACGTGGCGCGCATCCTCGAACGCGACGACTTCTCCAAACGGCACAAGGCGGGCATTCCCATCGCCGTGCACGAGTTCCTCTACCCGCTGGTCCAAGGATACGACTCCGTCGTGCTCAAGGCCGACGTGGAGCTGTGTTCGACGGATCAGATCTTCAACTGCCACGTGGGCCGCGCGTTGCAGGAGGCCGACGGCCAGCCGCCCGCCGTGATCCTGGCCATGCCGCTCATCGAGGGCACCGACGGCGTCGCCAAGATGAGCAAGAGCAGCCCCGAGCACGCCATCGGAATCACGGAGCGAGCGAAAGACATGTTCGGAAAGCTCATGTCCATTCCAGATGCGCTTGTGGAGAAGTACTGTACGCTACTTCTCGACCCCGCGAGTCATAGTCATCTTGAAACGATGCGCGCTCAGTTGCATGAAGAAGGCTTGGACAAAGAGGCGAACATGGCTGCAAAGGCGATGCTGGCCTGGCAGGTCGTGTCGCAGTACCACTCGTGGGAGGCGAGCGTGGCAGCGTTGCAAGAATTTGCCAAAACGGTCGTCCGGCGCGAGGCCCCATCAGATATGCCCGAGCGAGTACTGGATGCTTCAGACCTTGCTGACGGAACCATCGAGCCGATCAAGTTGCTCGTTGTGACACAGATGGTGAAGAGCCGTTCTGAGGCTGACCGGTTGATTAAGCAGCGGGCGGTGGAATTGGACGGAGTCCTAATCTTGGATTCCAAGGCCAAGGTCCGTGTTCTGGGAGGCGCCATACTCAGGAGCGGAAAGCGTCGTTATGTACGCATCAGGATCACCGGCTGAATCTTCGGGACGTCGGGGAACGGGGTCTCGGGGAACGGGGTCAGGGCTTGACATGTGACATCCGAAGAATCCAGGAGATCGGGTACGAGTGGGACGCGGTCGGGAACTGCACGGCCATCGACTATCCTGAGCTATCAAACGATGCTCAAAATGATCGTGCGGGAGCATCTGGACGAGTACTGAGCGTTCATGATGATATGATTTTGACATGAGGACGGACATCGTGAAGACGGACGTGGCCGAGCGGATCATCAAGGTGATGGCGGATCGCATCGTGAAGAAGTTCAATCCGGAAAAGGTCATCCTCTTCGGATCGTTCGCGCGGGGGACAGCCGGTCCGGACAGCGACGCGGACTTTCTCGTGATCATGCCCGTTCAAGGAACGCGCAGGGACGCGGCCATCGAGATTGACGTCTGCCTGTCGGGGATGGGATTGGCGAAGGACGTGTTCGTGGCGACTCCGGATGACGTCGCACGATACGGAAGCTGTCCGGGGACGTTGACCGCGACGGCTCTGGCCGAGGGCAAGACGGTCTATGAGCGAGCTGCCTGACCAAGCCGGCTTTGTCGGCGCTTGGATCGTGAGGGCGGAAGAAGATCTTGACGTCGCGGTCAACGAGTTGGCCAGGGGCGTTGCAGCGCCGATCGGCCCGGTCTGCTTCCACGCGCAGCAGGCGGTAGAGAAGTATCTCAAGGCGGTCTTGGTTCACCTGAACGTTCCCTTCCCCAAGGTCCATGACCTCACGCTGATCCACGCGCTCCTGCCGAAGCAGGTCCCCATGCCGTTGGATGGGAAGGACTTGAGCCGCGCGAGCCGATTTGCCGTCGAGTCGCGGTATCCCGAGCATGTGGAGCCATCCTCCCGAAGCGACGCAGAGTGGGCCGTGGAATTCGCGAGGCGGGTGCGGGGCCTCGTGCGTCCGGCATTGCCGGCGAGCGCGTTTGCGCCCCCGAAATAGACTCCCGAGGCATGATGGAAGGTCTTTGGTGTCAAACTGACTGACACCCCCCGGGGCCTGATAAAATAAGGTCGCCATGACTCCAGAGGAGTTCCGGACCTTCCTCGAGACGGTCCCCGCCGGTCCCGGGGTGTATCTCTTCAAGGACAGCGACGGCACCATCCTCTACGTGGGGAAGGCGCTCGCGCTGAAGGCCCGCTTGCGCAGCTACGCCCCCGGTCCCGCGACCAGCGCCAAGCAGGCGTTCCTTTCGGGCACGGCCGCGTCCGTGGAGACCGTCGTGACCCGCTCCGAGCTGGAGGCGCTCATGCTCGAGCAGACGCTGATCCAGCGCCACCACCCCCGGCACAACATCGGCTGGCGGGACAACAAGACGTTTCCCTCGCTCGAGCTGACCGCGACCGAGTCCTTTCCCCGGCTCTACTTCACGCGCCGCAGCCGCCGCAAGGGGAGCCGTTACTTCGGGCCGTACACGGCGGGCGCCGCGCGCCGCCTGCAGCGGCTCGTGAACCAGCATTTCAGGGTTCCAAGCTGCCGGGTTGACATGGATGGCCGGCAGACGCCGTGCCTGTATCACCACCTCGGCTGGTGCGACGCTCCCTGCGCCGGCCTGATCGGCCGGGAGGAATACGCCGGGCTGGTCGCGCAGGCCCGGCTCTTCCTGGAGGGGCGCGCGGGCGAGCTGGCGCCGCTGCTCCAGCGGGCGATGGACGAGGCCGCGGCGCAGGAGGAGTTCGAGGAGGCGGCCCGGCTGCGCGACCGGTTGCGGGCGGTCGAGCAGCTCAACGTGGATCAGGCCGTCGTGGCGGGCGGGGAGGAGGACGCCGACGTGCTCGGACTCGCGCGCAGCGGGTCGTTCGGCTGCATGGCGGTCCTGGCGATCCGGGGTGGGAGCCTCGTCGGCAAGCAGGAGTTCACCGTGCGCCGGGCCGGCGACGAACCGGACGGCGAATTGGTCCGGGCCTTCCTGGGGCAGCACTTCACGGGGAGCGTGATCCCGCCGCGCTTGCTCCTCCCGTGCCCCGTCGAGTCCCCCGAGACGGTGGAGGCGCTGCTGGCCGAGCGCCGAGGCGGCGCGGTCCGGCTCGTGATCCCGCAACGGGGCCACGGGCGGGACCTGGTCTCCCTCGCGACGGACAATGCCCGGGCCGCGCTCGTGACGCGCGGCCGGGTCGGCGAGGACGAGGCGCGGGAGCAGCTCGCGGCCGTGGCGACGGCGCTCGGACTGGGGACCGCGCCCGAGCACATCGAGGGTGTGGACCTCTCGCGCCTGGGCGGCGAGGAGGCGGTCGGCGCGGTGGTGGTCTTCCACGACGGCCTCCCGGCGACCAGGGAGCACCGCCGCTTCCTCATCAAGCTGGCGGCCGGTGACGACGACTACGGCGGGATGCGCGAGGTCGTGACCCGCCGCCTCAAGCGGCTCACCGCCGAGCACACGGAACTCCCGGGGCTCCTGCTGCTGGACGGCGGGCTGGGCCATTTGCGCGCCGTGGAGCCCGCGGTGCGGGACCTCGCGGGGGACCGGGTGGCGGTCGCCGCGCTGGCCAAGCGCGAGGAGGAGCTCTACCTGCCCGGGCGCGAGGGTCCGTTGCGGCTGCCGGCGGATTCACCGGCGCTGCATGTGTTGCAGCGGGTGCGCGACGAGGCCCACCGGTACGTGAACGCGTACCAGCGCCGCCGCCGGGCGATGTCCCAGCGCGCGGACGCGGAGCGGGCGCGGCCGCGCGCGCCGAGCGCGCAGCGATGAGATCGCTCTGGGCGCGGCGTCGCAACACCGGGCTCTACGCGCGCATGGCGGTCGCGGTCGCGGTGTTGTCGGGCTGCGTCCTGCGGGCGTTCGGCTGGCTGGCGCTGCGCATGGCCGAGAATACGCTCAAGAACGAGCTGAGCGCAAAGCTGGGGATGGTGGCCCGGCTGGCTGCGGCGGACGAGAAGGTGCAGGCGCTCCCGTTCGCGTCCCGCGTGGGCGGCGGCGCCGTCGCGACCGCCGCCCGGGACCGTCTCGCGGCCCTGGTCGCGGGGACGCACATCGGGAACGTGATGGTCTCGGACCCGCAGGACCGCGTGCTCGTGGACGCGCGCGGGAAGTACGAGTTCCACGACCCCGCGTGGCTCCTGCGGCTCGACCGCGCCGAGCTGAAGCGCGTGTGGAAGGGCGAGGAGACCGCGTCCCAGCTCTACGAGGGCGAGGACGGCCGGCTCTACCTCTCCGCGTACGTGCCGCTGGCCGTGGCGGGGGAGGTGCGCGCGGTGATCGGGGCGGAGGCGTCCGCGGACTTCCTGCGCAACGTGCGCCGGATGCGAACGCGCTTCTCCCAGGCGGGCGGGATCGTGTTGGCGTTCGCGGCGGTGCTCGGATGGTTCCTCGCCCGGCAGATCACCCGCCCCCTGCGCCAGCTGCGCGTGGCGGTGGAGCGCGTCGGGCGCGGCGATTTCACGGCCACGGCGAAGGAACTGGCCGGCTTCGAAGTGGGGGAGCTGACCCGGGCCTTCAACCGCATGGCCCAGTCGGTGAACGTCCGCCACGAGTTGATGCTGGAGTCCATGTCGAACGGGCTGATCGCCGTGGACGAGGGCGGGCGTGTCGCCCAGGTGAACCGCGCCGCGGAGGAGCTGCTGGGGCTCCGCCGGGACGCCGTGCTGGGCCGGCCGCACCGGGACCACCTCCCCCCGGAGCTGGCGCAGGCGCTCGACGAGGCGCTGGCGGGCGATGAGCCGATGCACGGCGAGAAGGCCGAGGTCGCCGGTCCGCGGGGGGCGCTGATGCTTCAAGTATCGACCTCGCCGCTGCGCAATCCGGACGGCGGTCTGCGGGGCGCGGAGGTGTCCTTCCTGGACATGACGGAGATCGAGCGGCTGACCGCGGCGTACGAGGCCCAGCAACGGTTCGCGGCGATCGGCGAGATGGCGGCGGAGGTGGCGCACCAGATCCGCAATCCGCTCGCGGCGATCCAGGGGTTCGCGGACCTGCTGCGCACGGAGATCGCCGGCTCGGCGGGCAAGGCGCGCGAGTTTCTCGACGACCTCCTCAAGGAGGTGCGGACCACCGAGGGCATCGTGAGCAGTTTACTCCAGCTCGCGCGCCCGACCCGGCTGGAGCTATCGACGCTGGATCTGGGGGATACCGTGCGGGGCCTGTGCCGCGCGATGCAACCCGAATTCGACCGGGCCGGGGTCGGGCTGGAGCAGGACCTGGCCGCGCCGCTGGCGCCGATCCGGGCGGACGCGAAGGAGGTGGAGCAGGCGCTCGCCAACCTGATGCGGAACGCCTTGGAGGCCTGCGCGAAAGGGGGCCGGGTCGTCGTGCGCGCCGCGCCGCTCAACGGCGACGGGCCGGGCGTCGCGGTCCGCGTGGACGACGACGGCGCGGGCGTCCCGGCCGAGATCCTGCCGAAGCTCTTCTCGCCGTTCGTCACCAGCAAGGCGCGCGGCACGGGGCTCGGGTTGAGCCTCGCGAAGAAGTTCGTCGAGGCGCACGGCGGCTCGATCGCCCTGACGCCGTTGGCGAAGGGCACGCGCGCCGAGATCCGGCTGCCGGCCGAGCCCGGCGGGGCGGGGGTCTAGCGCATGTCCTCCATTCTCATCGCCGAGGATAACGAGGGGCTCGCCAAGGCGCTGCGGGAGCAGCTCCTGCGCGACCGGCACGAGGTGGAGCTCGTGCGCGACGGCGAGGAGGCGCTCGCCGTGCTCGGCCGGCGGCATTTCGACCTGATGGTGACGGACTTCCGCATGCCGGGCGCGACGGGCATGCAGCTCCTCAAGCGGGTGAAGTCCACCGATCCGGAGACCGTCGTGATCATCATGACGGCCTACGGCGACGTCAACATGGCCGTCGAGGCCATGAAGGACGGGGCCTTCGACTTCATGAGCAAACCGTTCACGATGGAAGTGTTCGCGATCACGGTGCGCAAGGCGCTCGAGCGCCAGCAGCTCGTGCGGGAGAACCTCGCGTTGCGGCAGACCCTCTCGGCGCATTACGACCCGTCGCGCATCCTCTGGAAGTCGCCGCAGATGGGCGAGGTCATGGAGCTCGTGCGCAAGGTGGCCGCCACGAACTCCACCGTCCTCGTGGTCGGGGAGAGCGGGACCGGGAAGGAGCTGGTGGCCCACGCGATCCACTCGATGTCCGCCCGCGCCTCGAAGCCGCTCGTCAAGGTCAATTGCGCCGTGTTCTCGGAAGGGCTCCTCGAGAGCGAGCTCTTTGGCCACGAGAAAGGCGCGTTCACCGGCGCGCATGCGCGGAAGCAGGGCCGGTTCGAGCTCGCGGACACCGGCACGATGTTCATGGACGAAGTCGGGGACATGCCACCGCTGGTCCAGGTGAAGCTCCTGCGCGTCCTCCAGGAGCGCGAGTTCGAGCGCGTCGGCGGGACCGTCCCGGTCAAGGTGGACGTCCGGGTGATCGCCGCCACGAAATACGATCTGCGCGAGCTGATCCGGATGCTGAAGTTCCGCGAGGACCTCTACTTCCGCCTGAACGTCGTGACGATCGGCATCCCGCCGCTGCGGGAGCGTACGGAAGACGTTGCCACCCTCGCGCAGCACTTCGTCGAGCGTTTCCGGTCCGACTCCCACAAGGCCGTCAAGGGGGTGAGCGCCGAGGCGCTCGAGCTCATGCTCAAATACCCCTGGCCGGGCAACGTCCGGGAGCTGGAGAACGTCGTGCAGCGCGCCCTCGTGCTGGCCGACGGCGAGTGGATTGAGCCGCGGGATCTCCCGGCGGACGTGCGCCTGGGGGACGAGGCGCTGGGGATCGGCGGCGCCGAGCTGGCCAAGTCCCGGGAGGAGCAAGAGAAGGGGGCCATCCTCGAGGCCCTGACGCTGGAGCGGGGGAACCGCTCCCGGGCGGCGGCCCGGCTGAACCTCAACCGGACCACGCTGCTCTACAAGATGAAGAAATACGGCCTGATATGAACATGGTGGGGTGCCAATGAGGCGAAGCCACGGTACAATACTCCGCGTGCTCGCGCTGCTTGCCTGGGGGGGGGCCGTGGCACCGTGCGTGGCGTCGTCCGGGGATGACCGGGCGCGGCGCATCGAGGAGCTGAAGACATTCTTGGCCCGGAAGGAGGGCGAGCTGGCCCAATTGACGGCTTTCCACGCGAAGAAACTCAAGGACGCGGACGCCCTCGCCCACCAGGTCGAGGAACAGAAGGAGAAGCCGAACCGGAACTGGTTCGAGCAACGCGCCGTCGAGAAGAACCTCGCGCGCCTGCGGGCGCAGTTGCAGGAGATCGAGGGCGGAGCCTCCCGGGAACAGGCCGTCCGCGAGGAGTCGTTCGCGGCCGCGGCCGCGATCGTGTCCGAACTCGAGTCCCAGCTCGAGGAGGACCTGAACCGGCTGCGTGACCTCAAGGATCCCGGGGAACGCGACCGGTTCCTCGAACGCGTGCAGGGCCTGGAACGCGACCGGCGGGGGTACCAGCGGAAGATGAACGCCCTCACGCCCGCGATCGCCGCGCCCCCCGACCTCCCGTCGAATGTTCCGTGGACGAAGGAGATGGTCGAGGACCAGGCCCGGGCCTACGAGGCGACGATCGCGCGCTTGCAGGCCGAGCACGAGCAGCTCCTCTCGGAGCAGCGCCTGCGGGCGCAGTACCTGGAATCGGTCCCGGGTGGTGCCGCCCCGGATGACACCGACCGA
>CAYHEI010000009.1:18901-19186 GCA_964355385.1 uncultured bacterium
GTCCGCCTCGCGGAGCTCGACCGTCAGCTCCGGCTGTATCGTGCGAAGCTCGGCCGCCTGGGCGCGGCGTCGGGAACGCCGGGATGAACCTCGATGGCTGAAGACACCAAGTTCACCCAGGAAGAGCTCCTCGCGCTCTTCTCCAACGTGGTGCAGGCTCCGGCGCCCGCCGCGCCGCCGCCCGCTGTCGCGCCCGTTCCGGCGCCGCCGTCCGTCGCGGCGCCTCCTCCGGTCGCGGCCGTGGCGCCGCCCCCGGTCGCGGCCGTGGCGCCGCCCCCGGTCGCG
>CAYHEI010000010.1:0-19102 GCA_964355385.1 uncultured bacterium
CCTACGCCACGCCCGAGCTCAAGACGTTCCACACGCTCGCGCTGACGCGGATCGTCGAGCGGAGCTGGATTCGCTTCGCGGTGAATCAGAACGCCCCGTTCGTGCCGGGGTTCCAGGCGGCGGCGGCCGTCGTGCGCGATGCCGAACGGTTCGGCGCGCCCTTCTACTTCCAAGTCGAGAACCGGGGAGCGCTCTGGTTCGCCCGCCATCCGCACTGGGGCACGCGCGACCGGTGGATCCTGGCCGGGATGGCCGTGCATCACCTCGCGCTGGCGCATGCGTGGTTCGGCGTCCCCGCCCGGGTCTGGGCCACGCTGGCGAAGGACCCCACGAAGCCCGGCATTCGCGCGGAAAACATCGCGGTGGTCGGCCTGGAATACGCGTCGGGCCTGCGGGGGCTGGTGATCAACAATTGGTCCTACACGGGACCACGGAGCCGGCCTCATCCCCAGGAGGAGATCATCGTGCTCGGCGGGCGCGGCTCGTTGACCTTCGACAGCAAGGCGTACACCCTGACGCCGGCCGCGGGGGAGCCGCAGACGGTGGCCACCGCCGGCGACTGGTTCGACGACGCCTTCGGCGAGTCCATGCGCGCGTTTCTGGCTTCCTTCGACGGCGGACCGGCCCACCCGTTCGCCGGCCGCGAGGACCTGAAGGTCATGGCGGTCGTCGAGGCGGCGTACCGGGCGGCGGCCGAAGGCCGTGCGGTGTCGCCGGACGAGTTCCTCAAGGACGCCGTGTAGCGTGCCGGTCTTCCGGGCGTCCGCCGGTAAGAACATCCCCGCCTGGGCCGACTTCTCGGACTGGGGCGTCGCGATCATGCCCGCGGGCCAGCACGTGGAACGGCATTTCCACGACGCCCACGAATTCGTCGTCATCGTGTCCGGGCGCGTCCGGGTCGACACCGAAGGCGCCGCGACCGAATTGGGGCCGGGCGACGCCGTCCTCACGAAGATGGGCGACGAGCACGAGTGGCTCGCCCTCGAGGATTCGGTCTCCATCTGGGCCGTGTCCCGACTCGAGGGCCTCAAGCGCCCGGGCCACCTCCTGCGGTCCAAGGGGTAGTTGAAGAATGGTTGCTCGGCGGCATCGTCGGAGTCTCAGTGCCGTTCGAGGTCAGACCCGCCGCCGCGTTCGCCGACAAGCCGTGGCGGACAGGGAACGAGTCAAGAAACTGGTCCCTGCCTTCGTGACGATGCTGTAGCCCGTTCCAGGCCGGGAAGGGTTTCGAGATGGTTACCGCGCGATAAAAGGGTCGGCACGGACGACCTCCTCCAGCCGAATCTCCGCCACGGTTCCCTGGATATCAGATGTTCCGCGTCGGGGCTTCCAAACCGGTGAGGAGGCCAGGCGTTCGAGATCGAATATCCGTTCCCAGGACATCCGGACGTGCGCCCGCAGATCCGCCGGGAGGTTGCTCCAGCGCGGAATGGCTTTCCCTGTCCGACGCCGGCACAGGACTTCAAACCGGTCGTCCTCGCGCTCGGTGAGCGCCAGGTAGTGGCGATTGAGGACGCAATGCCATGCTTCGAAGTCGGAGAGTAACACCCTGTCAGGGGGCACTTGGAGTTCGAGTCGAACCCCACGGATCCCGCGCGATAGGAGTGCTCCCCCCCGGAGATCAGGTCTTGGAAAATGCCATGTCCAGAGCGGGTGCTGCAGAGGGCCCAGGCACCCCCTTCTCATCATCTGTACTCTCATCCAACGATAGGCCGGTCGGAAGTCATGCCAGTGTCGACGTCCGTCGCCTGTGAGGCGGCCAACTCGTTTCAGCCGCCGCCATGCGCCGAGAGTCTGGATCGTCCAAAGTCTCACCCGACTCCTTCTCGTCCTTACTTGACGCGCCGCGCGACCCGCAGGATTCCGAAGATGTCCGGGAGGACGTGCCTTCGCCAATCCTTCCATGACAGACTATTCTGCCGTTTCCTATCGTTCGCGAGTGTCGTGTAGGCGTACCCGCTCAGGGGGGGGATGAGAGCCTTACGGTCGGACCTCAGCGCCCACCAGCCTCGTCCCCACGGCTTCTCGCCGGGCACCGGTTTGCGGAGTAGTTCATAGGTATACTCGGGCCGAGGCGACTTCCCGGGGCGGCGGCCGAAGTAGTAGACCTCGCAAACGCTTACACGGCCAGGGCGGGTCATCACGAGCGCATAGCGCCACGCGCGTCGCGGGATCTTGCAGAGGCCGCGACGGATCTGGGCAGGAGTGTAGGCTCGGGCAGTTGTTCCAAATCCGAGGCTTGCTGGTCGCCGCGCGCGTCGGGGCATAACCAAAGGATATCACCGCTTCGCCTGACGCGTCCGGGATGGCGCATCCGGATTTGAGCCGATGTGTTACAGTGTCTTACGGAGATATGACATGTCTGAGACGCTGACGATCCGGTTGCCGAAGCCCCTGCGCCTGGAACTCGAGCGGATGAGCCGCGAGGACGGCGTGCCCCTGAGCAAACTGGTCCGTGAATCGTTGAGACGCTACGTCGCGATGGAGAGATTCGAGCGCGTGCGCGCTCTGGTCCGACCCTACGCGGAAGCCGCAGGGTACTACTCGGAGGAAGATATTCTCAAGATCCCCTCGTGAGGGTCGTGCTGGATGCCAACGTCCTGGTCTCCGCGATCGCCTACGGTGGGACCTGCTACGACGTCTATCGGGCCTGCGGCAGAGGTCTCCACGCGTTTCTGTGTTCGCCGCCTCTGCTTTCCGAAACCAAGCGCATCCTGACGGACAAGTTCAAGATGCCTCGCGAACTGGTCGAGCGGAGCGCCGCGGCGATCACCGGCGTCGCCATCATGGTCGAGCCGGTTGAACTGCCTCGATCCACGTGCCGCGATCCGGACGATCGGGTTGTGCTGGGCACCGCCGAATCGGGGCTCGCTGATCTGATCGTCACGGGTGACAGCCACTTGCTGGAACTGCGAGTATTCGGCAAGGCCCGAATCGTCCGGCCTGCTGACTCCTTGAGACTCCTGAGCGAGCAGTCCGGTTCGATCGAGCCGTCGGGTGGCGGAGTGGCTGCGGAGCGCCGGGTGCGTTATCGGCGGCGGCTGAGGCGCTAGAATGGGTCTACCGATGAGCAAGAGCGAGCACGCGACCGGGAAATCCGCTTCCAAGCTCATCGACCGGCGGATCCGCGAGCTGGGGGACTGGCGCGGGGAGACCCTGGCCCGGATGCGGACGCTGATCCTGGCCGCCGACCCCGGGATGATCGAAGAGGTGAAGTGGCGGGGCGTTCCGGTCTGGTCGCACGACGGGATCGTTTGCACCGGGGAGTCCTACGCGAAGGTCGTGAAGCTCACGTTCGCCCGGGGGGCCGGCCTGCCGGACCCGGCGCGCCTCTTCAATGCCAGCCTGGAAGGCAACATGCGGAGGGCGATCGACATCCACGAAGGGGAGCAGGTGAACGCGGCCGCGTTCAAGGCGCTCATCAAGGCCGCGGTGGCCAAGAACGCCCCGGCGGCGAAGAAAAAACGCTAGCTTAAGAGTATTCAAGATGGATGCGTCCATCGTCCTGGAGTCCGTGCGCGGCCCGAGGCTGATCATCGTGTGCGGCTTGCCGGGCTCGGGCAAGACGACGCTGGCCAAGAGGCTGGAAGGACAACTCGGCGCGATTCGCTTCGCTCCCGATGAATGGATGGAGGCGCTTTCGATCGACCTCTACGACGAACCCATGCGCGCCCGCATCGAAGCGCTGCAATGGAAGCTCGCCCAGCATTTGCTGTCGCTCGGTCAGATCGCCATCATCGAGTGGGGCACCTGGGGCCGATCCGAGCGGGACACGCTGCGGGTCGGAGCGCGCGCCCTGGGAGCGGCCGTCGAGCTGCGCTGTCTTTCCGCGCCGGCGGATGTGCTGTTCGACAGGATCCAACGCCGCGGGATGGAGAAGCCGCCGATCTCGCGGGAAGCGGTCGCGCGGTGGTTCGAGACATTCGAGGCGCCCACCCCCGAGGAGTTCGCCCTCTTCGACGCGCCGACCATCCTGGACGGCGATCCGTTCTAGGGGAGTTGAATCCGGCCGTCGTCGACAAGACGACGGACGGCCAAGATGTCATCGTCCAGGTTCCACGGGGAGTCCGGCAGGCACTCGACGACCACCGGGCCGGGGAAGGCGCGTGCGCGCAGGACGGACATGAGACGCGGAATGTCCACCGTGCCCTCGCCGCAGCGCACGTGCATGCGGCCGGAGGCGGCGTCCCGCAGATGGACGAGCGACGCCCGCTCGAGGATGAACGCGGTCTCGTCGAACGGTAGGTCCTGCATCGCGAAGTGACTCGGATCGTAAGTGAACCGCAGATCAGGTATTGCGGCGAGCAGGGCCCGGACTTGCTCGGGGCCGCTCACGGGCGTGTCGAAATGGGGCTCGATGACGAACTCCACCTCCAGCCGTCTCGCGGCCTCCACCATCTCGGCGGCGGTCGCGGCCACCGCGGCGAGGGCGTCCCGCCAGGGGGAGCCCTGGGCGAGGTAGCCGGTGTAGAACGACGCGGTGCGAGCGCCGAGCAGCTTCATGACCCGCGCGAGCCCGCGCCACTCCCGCTCCCGCTTCGCGGCGGCTTCCGCGGTGCGGTCGATGAACGACCCGACATTGGCGTTGAAGGAAGACGCCCGCACGCCCGCCTGCCTCAAGGCCTCGCCGATCTCCGCTGCTTGGCCGTCCGGATCGCGGGCCATGCGCTCGGGATGGAGCTGGTCGAACACCGGGATGGCGCAGAGATCGACGTGCGCGAACCCGAGCCGCGCCGCCTCCCGCAGGGCGGTGGGCCAGTCCTTCCGGAAGCTCACGGTCGCGCAGGCGGTGATCATCCTGACGTCATGTTACTATCCGTACGCGATGCGCGCGAGAGTCCTGATCGGCGGGAACGACGACTACCACGACCTGATCGGCGCCGGAACCCGGCTCAGGGACATCCTGGCCGGCGCCGGCATGGCGGCCGGCCTGCGCGTGGGGTGCGGCGAGCAGCAGCTCGGCGGGCCGGAAACCGGGGTGGTGGTGATGTACACCAATGGCATGAGAATGCGGCCGGAGGAGCAAGAGCGTCTCGCGACCCGCGTCGCGGCGGGCCTGGGCCTGGTGGCCCTTCATATGTGCTGCGTGAACGTCGAATCTCCCGAGTTTCACGCGACCTGGCTGGGGCTGATCGGCTGCCGGTTCGTCCACCACCCTCCGTTCTCCCGGTTCCGGGTGAGCGTGGACCGCGAGCACCCGGTCACCGCGGACGTGGGGGAGTTCGAGATCGAGGACGAGCTGTATATCACGGAACCGGTCGGGGAGCCGGTCGAGACGCTGGCCTCCGCCCTCCATGAGGGCGCGCGACACCCGATGGTGACCGTGCGGGAGGCCGGCCGGGGCCGAGTCTGCTACATCGCGCTGGGCCACGACGGGCGGGCGCAGCACCATCCCGCCTTCCAGCGGCTGGTCGTGCAGGCGGCCCGCTGGGCGGGCCGGATGGAGTAGGACTGAGGAGCCGGACGGTTGAACGTCCCGGCGGGTCCGCTATGGTCCTGCTCGGAGCGAGCCAGCAGGCGATCGTCGCCGGCGTCCGGGTCTCGTGGCAGCGCCTGCTCGACGCGATTCCCGGCGCGCAGGGGTTCTCCGCGGTCCTCACCCCGTTCTGTCTCTACGCCGCCTTTCACCTCGTGAACGGGGTGGCGATCTGGTTGGACGTGGGCCCGAGCACGATGGTCTGGACCGGCGTCGCGCAGTGGGCGAAACTCGGCGCGATGCGCAAGGTCGCCCGGATCGACTATCTCGCCTGGCAGGGGCTCGGGACCGGGTCGCCGGTGCAGATGATCGAGAACGGCTCGGACGCGGCGGCGCAAGTCGTCTGCGGATTCCGGCTCGGGCTCGCGCGTTCGAGGCCCTGATCGCCGCCCCGGGACGTTTCCGTGACCTGTGGGAGGCGCAGACCCGGGAGGGGTAGGAGGGGGGGAACAAAACGTATAGTGTACTATACGTTTGGTTCCATCCCTGCTAGACTGATCCGGCATGGTCAGGAGGAGGTTCTGGCTCGAGATGGTCGAGCGCGCGTGGCGGGCGAAGTCCGTCGTGTGGCTGGCGGGAGTCCGGCGCAGCGGAAAGACCGTGCTGGCCCGCCAGCTCGGGCGCGTCCGGTACTTCGACTGCGAGTCGCCGCGCGTGCGCCGGGAATGCGCGGATCCCGAGGCCTTTCTGGCTTCCCAGAAGACCGGACGCGTGGTCCTGGACGAGGTGCATCGTCTGGACAACCCGTCCGAGCTGCTGAAGCTCGCCGCGGATCATTTCCCGGGCGTCCGGCTCCTGGCCACGGGGTCGTCCACGCTGGGCGCATCGCGGAAGTTCCGGGACACGCTCGCGGGCCGGAAAGCCGTCGTTTGGCTGACCCCCATGGCCGGCCGGGATCTGGTCGAGTTCCGGGGCGCCGACCTCAATCGCCGGATGGTGCGGGGCGGGCTCCCATCGTTCTTCCTTTCGAAGGGGATTCCCGAGGCCTCCTTCCAGGACTGGATGGATGCCTATTGGGCCAAAGACATCGAGGAGCTGTTCCGGCTGGAACGGCGGAGCTCGTTCCAGAAGTTCACCGAGCTCATCATGGCCCGCAGCGGCGGACTCTTCGAGGGAACCGAATTCGCGCGCACGTGCGAGATCAACCGGGCCACCGCGCTCAACTACCTGGCCGTGCTCGAGCAGACGTTCGTGGCGCATGTCGTCCGGGCCTACAGCACGAGGAAGACGAACGAGATTCTCGCCAGCCCCAAGGTGTACGGGTTCGATACGGGGTTTGTCTGCTACTACCGTGGCGTCGGACGCCTCGCGCCGGAGGACGCGGGACGCCTGTGGGAGCATCTTGTGCTGAACGAGCTCCATGCCGGCTTGCAGACGCGCCGGATCAACCACTGGCGGGACAAGAAAGGTCACGAGGTGGATTTCGTGCTGCCGATCCGCGGCGGCCCCCCGGTGGCGATCGAGTGCAAGTGGACGTCGGCGAACGCCGATCTGAGCGGTCTGGCGGCGTTCGCCCGGCGCTACCCGGAGGCCCGCCTGGTCCTCGCCGCCGGCGACGGCGGGCGTGCGGTGCGGCGCTCGGAAGCGTTCGGCGAAGTCGTCGCCGTGGGGCTCCACGAACTGATCCGGCACGTCAGGACGGTCGCCCGCGGGCTGATCGTGAGCCAATTCGCATGACTCCGAATCGTGCAGGCAAGGCCTGAAGTACCTGGTCAGCTTGTGGCTGGCGTGCGGGGCGACGTCCGCGCTCGCGGCCGTGGACGCGCGCACCGGCGCGACCGTCTGGTGGACGAAGCGGGCAGCGTTCGCCTTGTCGGCGCGCGGCGACAGGCTGCTGGCGGCGCTGCCGGAAACCCCGGGAAAGACGGGATGCGGGCTGGCGCTGCTGGATGTCGGTTCCGGCAGGATCCTGCGCTCCGTCTCGTGGCCCGAAGGCGGGCCGTCCGGGTGCGTCGGAGAGGGGATCCGCATGGATCTCGTCTCCGGGAAGGAGCGCTGGTCCCGGACGGTGAAGGATCTTTCGTATCGCGGTCCGTACCCTCCCGCGGCGCGCACGCAATGAAGGCTGGTCGGCCTTGAACGGCTGATCGAGATATCCGTCTAACGTGAAGTAGCGGGGGCGCTCCGGGGGGAGGACAGCTCGGCGCGATCGACGGCGACAACCTCGAAGCGCTTGGACGCATGCGCGGGCGCCGGGCCGGTCCAGGTCGGATCGATGGACAGGCCGACCGGGCGGCCGCCGCGGTAGATCTTGTAGCAGTCCACGCCGGAGCCGGCGTCGGTCGAGGGTGTCCAGGTCAGCGTGACGCGGCCGGCGCCGGCCGCGCCGACCTTGAGGCCCGTCGGAGCGGTGGGGGGCGTCGTGTCGGTCGCGTACCCCATGGCGATCCGGTAGTAGTCGTAGGGGGTGACGAACCGGACGCCGCGCCCCTTGAGGAAGGCGAGGATCTTTCGGAACTCCTCCCAGCGGTCGAGGGTCGCCCCGGTCCGGTCGGGCTTGGCGGACGTGTCGGTCCACGACCACGGGTGGCCTTGCAGGATGAGCACGGGATCGGCCTCGTGCCCCGCGTACCCGCGCTCAAACTCCGAGAAGTTCACGTACCCCGGCTGCCAGTTCTTGGGATCGGCGCACTCGATGGTGATCATCGTCCCGCCGAGCAGCCGGCGATCCGGCGGGAGGAGCCGCTCCCGCTCCTCCCGGTGCGCCCATCCCCAGCACATCCAGAGCCGGAGGAAGGGGTCCTCGTTGAACACGCGCAGCGTCGTGGCGTCGCCGCCGTGCCAGTGCTCGCTGTAGGTGCGCACGATCCGGTCGCAGCGGGTCAGCATCGCCATCAGGGATTTCTCGAACGAGGCGCTTTGGTACTCGTACGGCGTTCCCTGGTGCTCCCGGCCCGGCTCGCCGTTCGGGCCGTGACCGGTGAACCCGTGGAACCAGAGCTCGAATCTCTCGTCGCGCGCGATTCCGTCGATCCAGGCGTCGTAGGCGGGGTCGCCCTCGAGGAGGGACGCGAACCAGATCCCGAGGCCGGCCCTGACGTTCTCGGCGATGACCAGGTCCGTCAGGATCTTCCACTCGCGCCACCACTGCGTGGCCAGGTCGTCCATCTTGAGCACGACGTACTGTGGGGCGCCCATGCCCCGCAGTGTAGCAGAGGGATCGGGCGACGCCGTCTTGTTAGGATGGAGATCATGGCTGGCCGGCCGTTGCCCCGGGCGTTGATCGAGCACATCCCGCAGCTGATGCGCCGGTCCTACGACCGGATCGCTCCCCTTTACAACCGGGGCCGGGACAAGCGGAGAGACTGGACATCCTGGAAACGTTCCTGGGAGGACCGGGTGGTCTACTCGCGGTTCGTGCGCCGCTTGCCGCCGGGCGGCCGGGTTCTGGACCTTGGTTGCGGCGTGGGGGTCTGGCTGAAGCAGTTCCGCGCGAACCGCTTCCGCGTGGCGGGCATCGATCAATCTCCTCGGATGGTCGCGTTCTCCCGGCGGCGCAACCCCGGCGCGCCCGTGTTCTGCCGCGACATGCGTCGGCCCGGCTTCACGGCCGGCAGCTTCGACGGGATTCTCAGCATGTTCGCGGTCATCCACGTCCCCCAAGGCGACCAGCCGGAGGTCTTCCGGCACATGCATCGCCTGCTCAAGCCGGGCGGCCACTTCCTGATCAACATCGGCGGCGGGGCGTACGAATACGTCGGCGAGCATCACGGGGAGTGGCTGTACTGGTCCGGGGCGCCCCTCGCGGAGACCTTCCGGCGGATCCGCCGCGCCGGGTTCAAGATTATTTGGCATCGGGGACTTGGTCCTCGCGCCGACCCTCACGAGTGGATCCTGGCGCGCAAGCCGCACGGTTCCGGGCGGCCCGGCGCTCCCCCGGCTACGGCTTCCGGCGCTCTTCTCGCATCCAGTAGTCGATGATCTTCGCGATCAGCTCCGGCCGCTGCCCGGCGAGCGTTTTCAGCCGGGCGCGGATCTCCTTGGGACCGGTGGCGCGAGGTTGCACGGCGGCGGGATCAGGTCCGAGCAGCTCCGCGAGCAGCTTGTCTTCCGCTTCCGGGCCGAGCGCGTCGAGCAGGGGGTCCAACTGCGGGTCAGCCATGTTCCGGCCCGAGTGTATCATGGTGCTCCATGACCCGACCGGATCATCTCTATTCCGGCTTGACCGCGACCACGTGGGATCTGCACCGCGACACCGGGTGGCGGTGGGAAGACGCGCAGTTGTTCCTCGATGTGACCAGGGAATACGGCCAGCCCGTCCTCGACCTGGGGTGCGGGACCGGAAGGATTCTGCTGGATTTGCTCAATGAAGGCATCGACATCGACGGCGTGGACAACGCGCCCGAGATGCTCGCGATCTGCCGCCAACGGGCGGATGCCCATGGGCAGTCGCCCTCGCTGTACGAGCAGGACCTGGAATCGTTGGAGCTACCGCGCCGGTACGGGACGATCCTGGGGCCGTCGAGCGTGCTGCAGCTGGTCACCGACCCGGATCAGGCGCTGGCCGCGCTCAAGCGGATCCACGAACATCTGCGGCACGGCGGCGCGTTCATCACGATGTTCGCGTTCGACTGGCGGGAGGGCGAGTCGCTGGACACGGGTTGGACGCCGCATTTCGAGAAAGCCCGGCCGGATGGCGCGGTCATCCGCGCCACGACCCGCGAATGGCGCGAACCCGCGAAGCAGTGGTGGCACACCGAGGAGCGGTTCGAGGTCGTCAAGGACGACCGGGTCGTCGCCTCCGAACTGCATCGGCGGTCGCCGGAAGGCCGGTGGTATTCGCAGGCCGAGGCGCAACAGTTGTTCCGGAACGCGGGATTCAAGGACCTGCAAGTCCTGCGCGACTTCACGCGCGTGCCGGCGTGCTCCGACGACCGGAGGTTCTGCGTGCTGGGGGTCAGACCATGACGCCGGTGTTCGGATTCCCGCAATTCCCGGAGCTGCGGCCCGGGCCGGTCTGCTGGTCCGCTGAGATCGGGCAGACGCACCATGTGTTGCGATGACGCCGATGTGCCGGCATCCGCCGGCACGCTGACACCCGGCTGGTTCCGGCGCGGACTCATCATCCCGCGCGCGGGCGCCGGGGAGGGGTCCGAAGTGGTGGGGGACCCGTGCATCGTTTGGGACGACGAGATCCGGTCCTGGCGCATGATCCTGTTCTATTCCCCGCCCGGAGCGGGCGAGGCCGTGTGCGCGACCCCGGACGATCCGGGGCCGGGACAGTGGCGGATCCTCGGCCCTCTGAAGTTCACCAATCCGTCCGCGCTCGCCGGAGGATTCACGCACAAGCCGTTCGTCGTGCTGGACGCCCGGCGTCCCAACCGTGCCGCGCGCGTGGACGGGCGCTTTTGGCTGCTGTGCGTCTCGAGTAAGGGGCGGTCCAAGGTGGTGCAGCGCGCCTGGTCGGAGAAACTCGCCGGTCCGTGGACCGTGGAGGAGGGCATCCTGATCGACACCGGCGGACCGGGCGCGTTCGACGAGAAACACGTGGACGCGGTCACGGGGTTCTGGTTCGAGGACCGGGACGAGTTCCTCTACTTCTACATGGGGTATCCCCGGGTCGCGCAGTCGCGGGCGGTGAGCCCCTACGGCAGCGCCTCCGCGGCCGCGGTGCAGAAGCGCGACGGGCGAACCGTCGCCAAGCTCGGCATCGTGTTGTCCCCGTGCCCGGAGCGCGGGCACTGGGCGGCGGGCTGGATCGGCGGGCTCCAGCTCCTGCCGGGCCGCGGCGGACACCGCTGGGAGGCGGTCGTGAACGCGTCCCCCACGGCGCCCGTGCCCGAGGACGCCAGCGTCGCCCGGGAGGAGCCGGCGCCCAGTCTCGGCGGGTTCGCGCACTGCGAGGAGGCGTGGCCGGTCGCGGGCTGGACGTTCGCCCCGGAGCCGATCGAGTGGATCGACCGGATCCCGGCGGAGGCGGTGCGGAACGGCGAGGGCACGAACCTGTGGCGCCAGCACGTCCTGGTCCTGCCCGACGGCCGGTACGCCTTATACTACAACTCGGGTTTCTACGGCCGCGAGCAGCTGTACATGAAGGAGATGGCGGGATGAACCAGGAGCAGGTCGACGTCACGCTGAACACGGGGGCGCGCATGCCCCGGCTCGGGCTCGGCGTGTGGAAGATTTCGGGGGACGCGGAGACCGAGCGGGTCGCGCGCGAGGCGATCGAGCTGGGCTACCGCAGCATCGACACGGCCTCCCTGTACGGCAACGAGCGGGGCGTCGGGGCGGCGGTCCGGGGATGCGGCGTCCCCCGCGAGCGCCTGTTCGTCACGACCAAGGTTTGGAACGACGACATCCGCGCCGGACGGATCGAGGCGGCGTTCGACCGCAGCCTGAAGCTGCTCGGTCTGGAGTACGTGGACCTGTACCTGCTGCACTGGCCGATCGCCGGGAGGCTCGCGGTGTCCTGGAAGGCGATGGAACAGCTGCTCAAGGGCGGCCGAGCGAAGGCGATCGGCGTGAGCAACTACCTGGTGCCTCACCTCGAGGAGGTGCTGGCGGCGGGCGGCGCCGTGCCCGCGGTGAATCAGATCGAGCTGCATCCATTCTTACAGGGTTCCAAGGTCCTGCAAGAGAACGAACGCCATGGAATCAGAACGGAGGCGTGGAGCCCGCTGGCGCAGGGCGGGTCGTTGCTTCAGGACCCCGTGTTGGGCGTACTCGCGCGCGCGCACGGCAAGACGGTCGCGCAGGTCGTCCTGCGCTGGGATATCCAGCGCGGCGTCGTGGCGATTCCGAAGACGACGAAGCGGGCGCGGTTGAGCGAGAACCTGGCGATCTTCGATTTCGCGCTGACCGACGCGGAGATGGCCGCGATCGCGGCGCTCGACCGGAACGGTCGGATCGGCGCGGACCCGATGAACGTGGGATTCTAGGGAGGCCGATGGACCCCCGGGTCGCGGCGAACCGGAAGGGATGGGATTCCTGGGCGCGGGTCCACGCGCAGGGGACCGGCGCGCGGGGCTTCTACCCGATCCGGCAGTTGCTGGCGGGGAAGCGCGGGTGGGAGACGCGGCTGCCGGACGATCCCGGGCCGCTCCGGGGCAAGACGCTGCTGCACCTGCAATGCCACATCGGCATGGACTCGCTCGCTCTCGCGAAACGCGGAGCCCGGGTGACCGGAGTGGACTACTCGCCGGAGGCCGTCCGCACGGCGCGGAGCCTCAGCGCGCGGTCCGGCGTGCCCGCGCGCTTCGTGGAGTCCGACGTGTACGCGCTGCCGCGCCGACTGCGGGGGACGTTCGACGTCGTGTTCACCTCCTACGGGACGATCTGCTGGCTCCCGGATCTCGCCCGCTGGGCGCGCATGATCGCCCGCTTCCTCAAGCCGGGCGGATACTTCTACATCGCCGATTCGCATCCCGCGATCGGGATGCTGGAGTTCGACGGACCGGGGGGCCGCCCCCGGATCGCACGGCCGTATTTCTGGAAGCGGCCCGCCCGGTACGTGACGACGCGGGGCACCTACGCGGACACCGAGGCGGAGACGGGCCGGCACGTCATGTACGAGTGGAACCACACGTTTGAGGAACTCGTGGGCGCGCTGGTCGGTGCCGGGCTGACGATCGACCGCCTGCGGGAGTATCCGTACATGTTTTTCGACTTGACGGCGTGGAATCGCAAGCCGTCGATGGTGCGCGACCGCCGCGGGTGGTGGCGGTTCAAGGGCCGCGATCCGGGCGTGCCGCTGATGTTCTGCCTGGGGGCCGTCAGATGCTCGTGATGAGCGGGTGTCTGCTGGGCCTGGTCGCGCTCGCCGCGGTGGTCGCGCGCGCCGATCCGCCGCCGCGGCTGGTCTCGCCCGAGGTGCTGCCGGACCACCGGGTCACCTTCCGGCTCCGGGCGCCGTGGGCGCAGGAGGTGTCGCTGGCGCTGTCGGGGGCGCCCTCCGCGACGATGCTACGGGACGGCGAGGGCGTGTGGAGCGTCACGACGGAACCGCTGGAGCCGGACGTGTACAGCTACAGCTTCGCCGTGGACGGCGTCAGCCTCATGGACCCGTCGAACCATGACGTCATCCGGAACTGGGTCTGGCCCGGCAGCCTCGTGCATGTACCCGGTCCGCTCACGCTGCCCTGGGAGATCAACGACGTGCCGCGCGGCCGGGTCCACGAGCAGTTCTACACATCCGCCGTCATCGGCGACGACCGGTCGTTCTTCGTCTACACTCCGCCCGGGTACGACCCGCGCGCCGCGAAGACGTATCCGGTCCTGTACCTGCTCCACGGTTACAGCGACGACGCGGGCGCCTGGACGCAGATCGGCCGCGCGCACGTGATCATGGACAACCTGATCGCGCGGCATCAGGCCGTGCCGATGCTGGTCGTGATGCCGCTGGGCTACGGCGATCTCGGGGTGCTCGCGCCCGCCACCGGGCCGCGCGATCCCGCGCTGTCCCGGCGGAACGTCGAGCGCTTCGGCGAGGGGCTCCTCAAGGAAGTCCAGCCGGCGGTGGAGCGGGCGTATCGCGTGACGAGGGGCCGGGAGGCCCGGGCCATCGCGGGATTGTCCATGGGCGGCGGAGAGGCGCTCGCGGTGGGGCTCAACGCGCTCGACCGGTTCGCCTGGATCGGCGCGTTCAGCTCGGGCGGCGCGGCGGTGGACGGGGACTTCGAGCAGGGCTTCCCGGCGCTGTCATCCAAGGACAACGCGCGGCTGCGCCTGCTGTGGGTCTCGTGCGGCAAGGACGACTGGCTGGTCCCCAAGACCCGCGTCTTCGCGGAGTGGCTCAAGGGGAAGGGGATCACGCACACCTTCCGGGAACCGCCCGGCGCGCACAACTGGATGGTCTGGCGGCGCAACCTCGCGGAGTTCGCCCCCCTGCTGTTCCGATGACCTCGGTGTAGCGCCGGAGACGACATGGCCAACGACTACTCGCCGCTCTGGTTCGAGACGTTTCTGGCATCCTTCCCGACGGAGCGCACGAAGTTGCAGCTCGCGTTCCTCAAGCGGCAGCTCCCGCTCCCCCGGCACGCGGCGGTCCTGGACGTGTGCGCGGGGCGGGGGAGGATCGCGGGACCGCTCTCGCTGCTGGGGTACCGGATCACGGCCGTGGACCGGAACGCGGACTGCGTGCAGCAGGGGGCGGAGCGCTTCCCGGGCATCGCCTTCCGCGAGCTGGACATGCGCAAGCTCCCGACGCTCGGCCAACGTTTCGACGGCATCGTGTGCCTGTGGCAGAGCTTCGGCTTCTTCGACGCCGCGACGAACCGGCAGGTGCTGCAAGACATGGCCGGGCGCCTGAATCCCGGAGGGCGGATCATCCTGGACCTCTACCACCGCGACTACTTCGCACGCCGGCAGGGGGTGGAATCCTCCACGATCGCGGGCGCGCGCATCGACACCGAGCGCCGGATGAAGGGCAACCGGCTCGAGGTGCGGATCGACTACGGCGGCGGCCGCACCGACGACTTCAGTTGGGAGCTGTACGCCCCCCGCGACGCGATCGAGCTCGGGGTGAATTGCGGGCTCGCCGCGGTCCTGCTCGCCGCGAACTTCGACGAGGCCACTTCGCCCGCGTCCGACAAGGCCTCGTTCCAGCTCGTGCTGACGAACGGGAAAGGGTAGTCATCGGGTTGCCCGGGGCCCGCCGGCTGGCCGTGTTCGATCTCGACGGCACGCTGCTCGATTCCCGCGTGATGGACACGAGCGCCTGTTTCTTCCCCGCGCTGCGCGCCGTGACGGGTCTCGAAGGATCCGGCGTGGAGTGGGAGGCCTACGCCGAGGCCGCCGTGAAGATCGAGTCGGCGGAGCTCCCGCTGGACGGCGTCCCGCTCGCCACGTCCAGCGACCGGATGGCCCGGCCGGAGATCCTTGCGCTCGCGGTCGAGCGCGCGTCGAGCCGGTACGGGGTTCCCGTTTGGGAGCGCGTGGTGTACGTGGGCGACGGCGTGTGGGACGTCACGGCCGCGCGCGCTTGCGGGATCGCGTTCGTGGGCGTCGGCGAGGGGAACGAGGCGGCCAAGCTGAGCGCGGCGGGAGCGCGAGTCGTCCTGCCGGACTTCCGCGATCTCGCGGCGGTCGACTCAGCGCTGGAAGCAGCGACGGTGCCGAAGGGGTAGGTCCCTATGGTTCGAGGCGAAAGCCCGCTTGGGCGAAGTGCCGGTCCGTGGCCAGGGCGGAGTCGAGCCCGAGGCGGCGCATCAGCGCGAACGACGTGCAGTCGGTGAAGGAGAAGTCCTTGTCACGGTGCCGGGAGAAGTACTTCCAGGCCTCGTCCTCGTCATCGGGCTGCACGCGTATGATCTCCAGATCGCTCGCCGCGCGCAGCATGTCGCCGGCCCGCACCGCCGAGGCGTGATTGGTTCTGAGTCGAACAAGCGTGACCAGCTCGTCAAACACGAAGTTGCTGGTGAGCTTCCTCGCCTTACACGCTTCGAAGGCCGCCTTGCAGGGAGCGTGGTCCGGATCGTCGGCGCGGATGTACGCATACCATCCCGAGGTGTCCACAAAGACGCGGCTCACCGCTTGCCGTGGCGCGCGGGAGCGCGCTCGGCAGCGGAACGGAGTGTTGACCGCTCGCGAAGCCCGCTGCCTCCGTAGAGCACGCGATCATGATCGCGCGCGGGGAGACCTCCCGGATCGCGGACGATTCCGCAGAGGTGTTCGACGCGATACTTGCGTCCGACCGAGGACCGCTCGCCCAGGAGCCTGCCCACGGCGAGTCGCACGACATCGGACAAGCTACGGTCCGTCCCGCGCGCCCAGGCTTTCAGCGCCTGGTACTGGTGCTCTTCGATCAGAATCTGCGTGCGCCGCATAGCGGAACAATGATACACCATTACACAATAGGTGAGCTGGGCCTCCGTCGCGTACGGGACGTCTCCTGCCGCGCGGTCTGTGCTATCCTGCCGCGTGATGGGAGCACGGGCGCGATGAAGGACGCGGGGACCGGGACGCTGCTGGAGAACGGGCAGGTCGCGCTGTTCCAGGGAGACAGCATCACGGACTGCGGGCGCGACCGCGCCGTGGCGGACGGGTTGGGCGGCGGGTACGTGGCGCTGGCCGCGGCGTGGTTCGCCGCCGCGCACCCGGAACGGAAGGTCGCGTTTCGCAACCGCGGGGTGAGCGGCGACCGGGTGAAGGACCTGCGCGCGCGGTGGGACCGCGACTGCCTCGCGCTCAAGCCGGACTGGCTCACCGTGTTCGTGGGGATCAACGACGTCTGGCGCCGGTATGACGCGGACGAGCCCACGAGCGCGGCCGACTACGAGGCCGGCTATCGCGAGATCCTGGGCAAGTCCCGGGCCGCGGGCTCGCGCCTGATCCTGATGGAGCCGTTCGTCGTTCCGTACCCCGCGGACCGCGAGATGTGGCGCGAGGACCTGGATCCCAAGATCGAGGTCGTGCGCCAGCTCGCCAACGAGTTCGGCGCGATCCTCGTGCAGCTGGACGGCCTCTTTGCGGAGGCGTGCGCGTTCCGGCCCGCGCAGGAGTGGGCCGGCGACGGCGTCCATCCGACCGCGGCGGGACACGCGCTCATCGCCCGCGCCTGGCTCGCGGCGGTCGGAGGATTGTGACCGCGCGCGCGGCACGCCTGCTCGCCGGCCTGTTCATGACGACGCCCGCGATCGCGGGAGCGCTTCCCGAGGCGAGCTGGAACCGGCTGCCCCGCTGGCGGGGGTTCAATCTGCTCGAGAAGTTCGGCCGCGACTGGAGCAACGGGCCCTTCGTCGAGGACGACTTCAAGTGGATCGCGGGGTGGGGGTTCAATTTCGTCCGGCTGCCGATGGACTACCGCACCTGGATCGTGGACGGCGACTGGCGGCGGTTCGACGAGCGCGTGCTCAAGGAGATCGACCAGGCCGTGGCGTGGGGCCGCAAGTACGGTGTGCATGTGCTCATCAACTTCCACCGCGCGCCGGGATACACGGTCGCGAGCCCCCCGGAGGCGAAATCCCTCTGGACCGATCCCGAGGCGCAGGAGGTCTGCGCGCTGCACTGGGCGACATTCGCGCGGCGGTACCGCGGCATCCCGAACCGGAACCTCTCGTTCAACCTCTGGAACGAGCCCGCCGGCCCGGACGAGGCGACCCACGCGAAGGTGGCGAAGCTGGCGATCGAGGCGATCCGCCGCGAGGACCCCGACCGCCTCATCATCTGCGACGGGTTGGGGTACGGGGGATCGTTTTCGGAGGCGCTCGTGCCGCTCAAGGTGGCGCAGGCCACCCGGGGCTACCAGCCCTTCACGCTCACGCACTACAAGGCGTCGTGGGTGGGGGACAACGCCGACTGGCCGGTGCCCACGTGGCCGGTACGGGGCGGCGCGAGCGCGTTCCTGTACGGCGACGGCAAGAAGGAGTTCCAGACGCCGCTCGTCATGCGCCTGGGCGGGCTGGCGCGGCCCGCGACGCTCGCGTTCCGCGTGCGCTCGGTCTCGAGCCGGTCCACGCTGATCGCGACGGCCGACGGCCGGGAGGTCTGGCGGCACGAGTTCGTGTGCGGCCCGGGGAAGGGGGAATGGACGGAGGCGGTCTTCCGGGAGGAGTGGCAGATCTGGCAGAACGTGTACGACCGCGAGTACGCGATCCCCGTCCCGAAGGGAACGCGCGAGCTCGCGCTCCGGAACGGCGAGGGCGACTGGATGACGTTCACCGAGGCCCGGCTTGCTCCCGTGCGCGGCGGCGAGGCGGTGCTGCGCCCGGCGGACATGGCCTGGGGCAGCCGGCAGACCCCGGTCCGGCTGGAAGCCGGTGGCTTCGTGTCCGAGGATCCCGCCACCACCTACGGACGGGAGCAGCTCAACGCCGAGGTCGTCCGGCCTTGGGTGGAGGCCGCGCGGCGTACCGGAACGGGGATCATGGTGGGCGAGTTCGGGGCATTCAACCCGGTCCCGCACGACGTGACGCTGCGCTGGATGGAAGACTGCCTCGTCAACTGGGAGGCGGCCGGAATGGGCTGGGCGCTCTGGAACTTCCGAGGCTCGTTCGGCGTGCTCGATTCGGAGCGCGCCGACGTCGCCTACGAGGACTTCCACGGGCACAAGCTCGACCGGAAGATGCTCGACCTGCTCAGGCGGCACTGAGGATGGCGCCGGACCGGGTGACGCTGGGCCGCACCGGGCTTGTCGCGAGCGTCGCCGGATTGGGCGGCGGCGGCGCGAGCCGGCTCGGGCTGGGCACCGGCGGCTCGGGCGCGGACGCGGAGGCGCTGGTGCGGCGCGCGCTCGACCTCGGCGTGACGTTCTTCGACACCGCGGAATCGTACGGCACCGAGGAAGCGATCGGGAACGCGCTCCGGGGCGTGTCGCGGGCGTCGTTCGTGCTCTCCACGAAGAAGTCGACGTGGCAGGACGGTCCGGAGTTGAGAGCGACCGCGCTCGGGCCCGCGCTCGACGCGAGCCTCAAACGGCTGCGCCTGGACCACGTGGACGTCTATCACCTGCACGGGCTGTCCGCGGCTTTGTACGATCGCGCGTGCGCCGAATGGGCGCCGGAGCTGCAGCGTCTCAAGCGCGCCGGCAAGATCCGCTGGATCGGCGTGACGGAGGCGTTCGAATCGGACCGCGGCCACGCGATGCTGTCGCGCGCGGTGGCCGACGGCTGGCCCGACGTGGTGATGGCGGGATTCAATATCCTGAACCCGTCGGCGCGGGAACGGGTGTTCGCCCCGGCCGCGGGCAAG
>CAYHEI010000011.1:0-8564 GCA_964355385.1 uncultured bacterium
CGGGTCGAGACCGGCCTGCTCTTCCATGTCGGCCAAGGCCGGGTCGATCAGCTCCCCAGGTCTCCGCGATGAGGAGAGAGAGGGCGTCCCAGCGAGAGAACGGGAGTTGGGAGGCCCAAACGCCTGGCTGTTCCGCACGCATTGAAAGCAGCAGATACCGAGAACTTGGAATCAGCGTGACCGCAGCAAGGGCGCCTGCGAGGGCGTACGCGGGAACCAGCCGTCCGACCACCGCCAGGCGCGTTCCACGGGGCACCCCCAGCACGGCCGTCAACGGCAGCACCACTGCGGCGTACGCCAGCACTTGGAACGAGCCGGAGAGCCCGAGGAGCGCGAGCGGGACCGCGAGGGCGGCCCAGCCGAGGGGGCTGCGCGCGGCCACTCGGTCGCCCGCGAGCAGGATCCATGGCAACCACGCAGCGCCGCGCAGGGAAAGAACGGTCCCAAGCGCAACGTGCTGGAGCGTGTACCCGCCGAACGTGTAAGTGATCCCGCCGAACCAGGCGGCAGATGGGGAGCCGCCCATGCCGCGCGCCAGCCACCACGCGCCCAGGCCTCCCACTGTGAGGTGAAGGAACGCGTCCCAGGAGTACAGCAGGGGTGGGGAGATTCGGGTCAAGGCGCCAAAAAGTTCCGTGGGGTAGTACACACTCGTGCCGAGCGCCTCGCCGAAGGGCATGCCGCAGAATATTTGTGGCAGCCAGAAAGGGAACTCTCCTGCGTTTCGCACCTGTCCCTGCATGAACTCAAAGAACGGATACCAAGCAGGGAGGTAATCGTTGCCAACCAATATCTGCCAGCCGGCGAGGCACGGGAAAAGGAATACCGCGATCGCCAGTGGTATCGCGGCCGCGCTGAGCCTCGCCATCCGTCCATGATGACATGGTCCTGCTACGATGAGGCCACGATGGGCGGAGAAGCGGCCGACTCACCGGCGTGATCGCCCGGCTTCTCCTGGCGGGCTGGACCGTGCTCGTGCTGGCCAAGGCGCTGGAGGCGCCGGTGCATTTGGCGGACGCGTGGCACTATCTCGTCCCGCCGCATCTGGCCGGCTGGTGGTGGGGCGGCGGTCTCGAGGCGCTCGGCCGGCACGCGCGAGCCGCCGCCGGGACCGGACTGCTCGTTGCGGCGCTCGCGGGCGCCGGTTCCGTGGCGGGCCGGTGGACGCGGGCGGGTGGGCCCGGCGAGTCGCGCGCTCATGTGATGTGGCTCGCGGGGCTCGCGGCGGGCTCCATGATCGTGCTGGGTTTGGGCCTGACGGGCTTGATCCGGCCGCCGTTGCTGTGGAGCCTGCTCGCGTTCGGCGTAGCGGCAGCGATTCCCATGTTGATCCGGCAGGCGCGCGCATGGAGGCTTGTCCGAAGGGAGCCGGGGCGGCCCACGCCCCTTGCCGCCGCCTGTCTGGCCTTCGCGCTCGCCGGCGCCGCGATCGCGCTCTTCGCCGCGCTGGCCCCGCAGATCTGGTACGACGCGCTTCAGTATTACTACGTGGCCCCGCGCCGGGCGCTCGCGCATCACTGGTACCTGTGCGAGGCCGGCGTGCCATCCGATGGGTATCCGCACGGCTTCGAGCTGCTCTACATCCCCGCATTCCTCCTCGGCGGGGAGCCCGGGGCGATGCTGCTGACGGGGCTGGAGCTGGCCCTGACCGCGGCGGCGCTCGGCGGGCTGCTCCGGGAGGCGGGCGCCGGCCGGGAAGCGCGCGCGCTCGCGCAGGCATTGTTCTGGACGCTGCCCTTCACCGGGCAGCTCCCGCATCTCTCGTACAGCGATGCCGCGGTGATGCACGGCGCGGCGGTCGGCCTGTGGCTGCTGCGCCGCGGCGAGGCACGCTCGGCGGCGCTGGTGGGAGGATGGCTCCTCTCCCTCAAGTACACGGCGGTGATCCCGGCCGTCCCGCTCTGGCTGGCCGCCGTCGGGCGGCGGCGGGCCGCGTGGCGGACGGCGGCGATCGCCGCGCTCGCGTGCGCCGGACCGTGGCTCGTCCGCAACATGCTCGGCCACGGCTCGGCGCTCTACCCGATGCTCGCCGGGCTCCAGGAGACGTTCGACACGCCCGTCACGATGCCGTCGGTCTTCGATCTCCAGTCGGCGGTCCCGTCGTCGGGCTTCGCCGGTTCCGTGGCGGGATTCCTGGGCGGGGCGTGGCGGACGCACGCGGGCGGGGACGTGTCGGGGTTCGCGTCGTTCGGGGTGCTCTGGCTCTTCCCCCTCGCGGTGGCGCTCGCCGGAGGGGAGACGGCGCTGCTGCTCGGTACGGCGCTGGCGAGCTGGCTCGTGCTGGGCAAGGCGACGCTGCGGTATTTCGAGCCGGCGATCGTCTGGACGCTCGCCGGAGCGCTCGGGGGACTCGAGCGGAAGCGCGCGCTTCGGGTTGCGGCGCTGCCCGGTCTGGCCTTCTGCGCGCTGGGCCTCCTCGACGGCCTGGCGCAGGGCTACCGGGGGGTGAATCCCGTCGCGGTCGTCACGGGCGCCGAGCGGCCGCAGGCGTACCTGCGCCGGATCCTGACGCCGGCGCCGCATTACATGACGCTGGCGGCGGAGTCCGGGACGCGGTTCCGGGGCGGAACGACCTACGTTCTGGGCGACGCGAAAGCGTATTACTGGCAGGGAGATTTCCTCGTGGACACGATCGGCGTCAAGCCATGGCTGGCGCGGTGGATCGAGGCCGCGGACTCGCCCGAGCGGCTGCGGATCGCCTTTCGCCAGCACGACGTCCGGCACGTGGCGTACATCGTGCAGGGGATGCTGACCTTCCATTATTACGGGCCGCGGGCGTACGTGTGGACCCCGGCGCGGCTCGCGCGCTATCAGGCCTTCTGGGAGCGTTGGATGGCGTGCACCGGGGAGCTCGTGGCGCCCCGGGACGGGGTGGCGTACTACCTGTTCGACCTGACGCCCGGGACCGGCCCCCCCTGGCCGCCGACCCGGTCGCCGTTCACGCTGCCGGGGACCGAGCCGCTGACCTGGCCCGGGGACGCGGCCCTGCTGCACGGGGACCGCGCGGGCGCGCGCCGGTGGAACGCGCGCCTGGCGCGCCGCTTTCCCGATTTCGTCGTGGGCCGCTGGCGACGGACGGCATTGGCGCTGCAACAGTGAGTCCGTTCCGGCCGCTGGAGCACGAGGCCGAGCTCGGCTTGGAAATCGAGGGCGATTCCCTGGAGGAGGTCTTCGCGGACGCGGCGCTCGGCCTCGCCGCCGCGCTCGCCCCGCCCGGTGCGGTCGCGGCGCGGGACGCGCGCCGCGTGGAAGTGACGGGGGAGGACCTCGCCGCGCTCTTGGTCCGCTGGCTCGCCGAGTGGCACTACCTCTACGAGACGGAGGGCTGGCTCCCGGCGGAGGTGCGGATCACGGCGCTGACGAGCGGACGCGTCGCGGGGGAGGCGCGCGGGGACGTTCCGGGAGCGCCCGCGATCAGGGAGATCAAGGCGGTCACGCGGCACCAGGCGCTGGTCGAGCGCTCCGGAGCGGGCTGGCGCGCCCGCGTTATCTTCGACGTATGACGGAGGCGAGCGCTTCCGCGTGGCGCTCGCCATGGAGAAAGAAGAAGTTGGTGTCCACGGTCGCGTCGTCCATGGCGAGGAACTCCTCCAGCCCCTCCCCCCGGATCACGAAGCAACGGTAGCCGTGGGAGGCCATCAGCCGGATGATCTCGTTGGGGTGGTAGCCGAAGGGCGCGGCCCACTTCCGGAGCATCTCGGCGAAGACCACGGGCCGGTGTCGGCGCAGGGTGTCCGGCGCGCCTTCCAGGACGTGCAACTCGGCGCCCTCCACGTCGACCTTGACGACGGCGGGCGTGATGCCTTCCGCCCGGACGAAGTCGTCCAGCCGCCGGACTTCGACGTCGATGCGGCGGACGTCGGGCCGGCCGGTCAAGTTCGCGGCGGAGGCGTTGACCGACGCGGGGGGAAGAAAGAAGCTCAGGCGCCCCGCCTCCTTCGAGAAACCGAAATGGTGCGGATGGATCTCGGCCATCCCGTTGAGCTCCAGGTGCTCGACGAGCGAGTGGTAGGTGTCCGGGACGGGTTCGAAGGAGTGCACGGTGATGCCCGGGACGCGCTTGGCCAGGAAGATCGCGTGCCAGCCGACGTTGGCGCCGACGTCCAGCACCGTGTCGCCCCGCCGGATGAGGCGGCTCAACATGCCGGTCTCGGCTTCCTCGTACGCGTCGAAGTTGAGCAGGTCGGCCGCGGCGAGGCGGGGATCGGCTGGGTCGACGAGCAGACGGATTTCGGGCTCCCGCGTCACCACGACGATCCGGCCGTCGGCGATCTCGATGCGGCCGATGCCGGTGCCTTTGATGAACTCCGCGTACCCGTAAAGGGCCTGGTGCGCCGCCTGCATGAGTTCGATGTAGGCCGGCTTGGCGAGCGTGCCGCTTCGGTACGCGGCCTTCAGCTCTGCGGGCGTCACGCGAAGCTCTCGACGGTGCGCCGGAAGCCTTCCTCCAGCCCGAGGGCCGGAGCCCAGCCGAGCGCGCCGAGCTTGGCGATGTCCGGGGTGAGCCGGGCCACGGGGCTCGGCAGCGCGCCCGGGGGGGGGGCGGCGCGCTCGATGCTGAGGCCGCGCTCGGGGAAGAGCGCCACCAGGCGGTCGGCCAGCTCGCGCACGCTCGCGACGGCGCCCGGGTGGCCGACGTTGTACGCCTCGCCCGGCGCGCCCGCGAGCAGGGCCGTGAAGCAGCCGGCGACCGCGTCGGCGAGGTAGCAGAAGGAGCGCACCGCGGTTCCATCCCCGCGCATCGTCAGGGGCCGCCGCTCGACGATATCGGCGACGAAATCGCTGAAGACCCGGCCGTCGCGCAGCGGCATGCCCGGACCGTACACGTGGAAGGGCCTGACGATCACGGCGGGGACGCCGTGCTGCCGCCGCCACGCGGCGCACATGGTCTCGCCCATGCGCTTCGCCTCGGCGTAGCAGGAGCGCGGCGCGAGCGGGTCCAGCTCGCCGCCCGCGAACGACTCCCGCAAGGGCAGCGCCTCGGGAGGCACGCGGCCGTACACCTCGCTGGAGCTGACGAAGAGGAATCCGCGGGCCCCTCGTTCCCGAGCGAGCTCGAGCAGATGGTGCGTGCCGACGACGTTCGGCAGGAGCGTTCCGACGGGATCCGGGCCGAACCGCGCGGGACTGGCGGGACTCGCGGCGTGGATCACGATGTCGGCGGGACGCGCGGCGACCTCGGGCGACAGCGCGCAGGACAGGTCCTGTTCGAGCAGGATGAGGCCGGGGCGTTGCGCGCCGAAGCGGCTCGTGGCGCGCCGGGCGTCTCGCACCAGGCCGGTCACCCGAACGCGCAGATCCCGTTCCTCGTTCAGGTGGAGCAGCAGCTCGATCAGGCACGCGGGGATGAACCCCGCGGCGCCCGATACGATGACGGACGCGTCGCGCAGCGATTCCCAGGGGAGAGGCGCCGCCGCGATCCGGCGCAGGTCGCCCTCCACGATGGAGGGCCTCACGGTCCCGGCGGGCGGTCGGGGGGAAGCGGGTCGATGTTCAAGGCGTCCTGGACGAACCCCCGGGGACGGCGCAGGGACTGCACGTGGATCTTCCGGATGTATTCACCGATGGTGCCGATCGCGAGAAGCTGCGCGCCCGCGAAGAAGGTGACGAGCGACGCGATCGTCGTGAAGCCGTGCGGCGCCACGCCGGGGAGCAGGTAATGGCGGACGACCAGGGCCGCCGTCAGGAGAAACCCGACCGCGGCGAGCGCGAGCCCCGCGAGCGTGACGGCCCGGATGGGGGCGACCGTGGTCGAGAGCAGGCCGTTGACGGCGTACCGGAACAGCCCGGCGGGGGAGTTGCTCGAGCGGCCGCCTCGGCGCGCGGCGCGGTCGTAGGGTACGCCGAGCTGGCGGAAGCCGATGTGGGCGATGGCACCCCGGAGATAGAGGTCGTCCTCCGTGTAGAGGGCGATGGCGTCGAGGACCCGCCGGGACGCGAGCCGGAACTCGCCGGCATCGCGCGCGGGCGGGACGTCGGCGAGTGCGGCGACCAGGCGGTAGTAGAGGCGCCGCAGCGCGCGGAGCACGATGCCTTCGCGCCGCCGGCGGATCAGCCCGTACACGACGTCGTAGCCTTCCTCCCACCCGCGAAGGAATTCCGGGATCAGCTCGGGCGGATCCTGCAAGTCGGCCTGGATGAGGATGGCCGCGTCCCCTTGCGCGTGGCGGAGGCCGCAGGCGATCGCCCGGTTGGGCCCGATGTCGCGCGAGAAGCGCAGGACCCGGACGTTCGCATGCGCGGCGGCGAGGCCCGCGAGCAGCTCGAACGTCCGGTCGGTCGAGGCGTTGTCGGTGTAGAGGTGCTCGAACGCGTAGCGGCCGGCGAACGGAGCGGTTGCGGCGCGCACCCGGGCGAAATGCTCGGGGACGTTCGCTTCCTCGTTGAAGCAGGGGGTGACGATGGAGACGAGCTTCATGGCGCCGCTGCTATCATAATGGAAAGGTGAAAACGGGACGGTTCGTCGCGGCGCTGGCGTTGCTGGCGGCGGGGTGCGGGGGACGGGAGCCCGGGGCGGAGACGAAGCTCGAGATGGCGCTCCAGGCGATGCAGCAGGGCCGGTTCGAGGAAGCGGCCCGGCAGCTGGCGGCGATCCGGTCGAGCGGCGGGTGGCTGCGACCCGCGGCCTGGAGCGCGCCCCTGGCGCTGCGGCTGCGCGCGGCCATCGCGCTCAAGGTCGGCGCGCGGGAGGAAGCCGAGCGGCTGCTCGCGGCCTACGGCGCGCAGCACGGCGGCCTCGCGCCGGCGGCGTACGTCCGGTCCCGGCTCGCGTACCTGGACCGGTATCGCGACGCGGGGGGCGCGCCGGCGGTCCTCTTCCTGCGCGGGCTCGAAGCCGAGGACGAGCCCGCGATCGCGCTCAGGGAGTGGCGGACGCTCATCCGGGACTATCCCCGGTGCGGGCTCGCCCCCCTCGCGCAGCTCAAGCTCGGCTTGCTCCAGCGGCGCCTCGGCAACGCGGCCTGGGCGCTGGCCGAGCTGGGGATCGCGGCGCAGCAACCAGCCGACGTCGTGGACGCCGACGGCAACCCGATCGCCCCGCAAGCCCTCCTGGCGATGGGGCTGACGCGGCGCGACCTGATGCAGGATCCCGTCGGCGCGCCCGCCGACTTGGGGAGCGTGATCGCCAAGTACGCCGGCGTGACGATCCGGCCCGCGACGGGAAGTCCCTACGCGCCGCGCGCGATCGCGCAGTACGAACTGGCGTGCATGGAGCTGGATCAGGGCGGCGGTGTTCCCGCGCTGGAAACGCTCGCCGCGGCTCCGCCTCCGACCGGGTACGCGGCGGAGGATTTCTCGGGAGATCTCCGGGCCCAAGCCGGTTTCCGCCTCGCGGAGGTGGGCCTGAAGCGGCGCGCGTTCGCCCGCGTCCGGGAACGGCTGACGGAGGTGGCGCGGATCGCGGCGGACGTCCCCATGGGGCCGCCGGACGGAGCAAGGCGCTGGTGCGGCTTCGAGGCGGTGGACTGGCTCGCCGAGCGCCTCGGTCCCCGGTCGCCCGAAGAGGGCCTCCAAGGGCTCGTGGATGTCGCGGCGCAGACCCGCCGGCGGGAGCTGTGGGCGTACGCCGCGCTCGCGCGGGTCCGCGTGCTGGCCCGGGCGGGCCGGCCGGCGGAGGCGCGCGACGTCCTCGCGGAGCTGGAGCGGCGCGCCCCGAATCTGGAGTGCGATCCCCGGGGGGACGGCTTGCTGCTCGTCCCGGCGCGGGAAGCGAAGCGGGTGCTCAGCGGATGATGACCAGAGGGCGAGCGTGAGCGTCGTCGCGGCCAAGGGGTACCGGGCGGCTGGTGTCTGGGCCGCCATCAAAGGCAGCGGGAAGCCCGACCTGACGGTCGTCGTCTCGGACCGGCCGGCGAGCGCTGCCGGCGTCTTTACGGTCAACCGTTTTCGCGCGGCGTCCGTGGAGATCGACGCCGCCCGCCTGCGCGCGTCCCGCGGCCGGGCGGAGGCCATCGTCGCCACGAGCGGGTGCGCGAACGCGCTTACCGGCGCGCCGGGGCTGCGCGACGCGCGCGCGATCTCGCGCACGGCCGCGTCGCTGCTCAGGGTCCGCGAAGCGCACCTCCTCCTCGCGGCCACCGGCACGATCGGCACACGGCTTCCCGTGGCGCGCGTGCAGCGCGGCCTGCGCAAGGCCGTCCGGGCGCTCGCCGCCACGGAGGCGGCGGGCCTCGCCGCGGCGCGGGGGATTCTCACGACCGATACCCGGCCGAAGCTTGCCGCGGTCCGCTTCGGCGACGGCGCGGCCCGGTACACGGTCGGCGGGATCGCGAAGGGCGTGGGCATGATCGGACCCCACATGGCGACGATGCTCGCGTTTCTGACCACGGACGCCGAGATCTCCTCCGCCGCGCTGTCGCGGGCGCTGCGCCGCGCTGTCGGGCCGAGCTTCAACGCGATCACGGTGGACGGCCAGATGAGCACCAACGACTCCGTCCTGCTGCTGGCGAACGGCGCGGCGGGGGGGGGGGCGGGGCGGCGCGGGGGGGGGGGGGGGGGCGGGGGGGGGGGGGGCCCGCCGGGGGGGGGGGCGGCCGGGCGGGGCGGGGGGGGGCCGGGCCGGC
>CAYHEI010000011.1:8574-17714 GCA_964355385.1 uncultured bacterium
GGCGAACGGCGCGGCGGCGACCCGGCCGCTCTCGGCGGCCGGGTCGCGGAGTTTCCAGGGCGCGCTCGACGACGTCTGCGCCGTCCTGGCGCGCGAGCTCGTCCGGGACGGCGAGGGCGCGAAACACGTCTTCGAGGTCGCGGTCCGCGGCGCGCGCACGGCGGCGGAGGCCGCACGCGCGGCCCGGGCGGTCGCCGATTCCCCCCTGGTGAAGACGATGTTCCACGGCCGGCAGCCCAATTGGGGGCGGATCGCGCAGGCGCTGGGGCAGAGCGGGGCCCGCTTCGATCCCCTGCGCGTCGTCGTGCGCGTCGCGGGGACGCTCGCCGTGCGGGGCGGGCGCCTGGTGCCGTCGCGCTTCGGGATCCTCACCAAGCTCGCGGAGCCCGAGATCCGCGTCGACGTGGACCTGCGCGCCGGCCGCCACGCCGCCCGCGTTCTGGGGTGCGATCTCACGGAAGCGTACGTGCGCCTCAACGCGGGATATCTGTCCTGACCGGAGGCTGACGTCTTTGGCGCACCTGGCCGGGCTGGCGAACGGATGGCTTGGATGCATCGGCGTCGCGCTCATTGCGGCGGAAGGTCTGGCCCGAATCGGCGCGGGAGCGCTCCCGGCCTTGTCGGTCCGCCGCTGGACCCCTCCGGAGCGGTGGGGACTCGGCTTTCTGCTGGGATGGGGCATCGCGGGTCTCGCGGTGCTGGGTGTGGCCGCCACGGGCCTGTGCATTCCTGTCGTGCTCGCGACCGTGACGGTGGCCTTGGGTTCGGAGCATCGGTACGCCTGGTGTCGGCGCTCGGTCGTACTGGAGGCGCTGCGATCCAGCGGACGCATGAGCGGCGGCGCAGTGGCGCTGATGGGGGTCGCCGCTGCGGGCGTTCTCTGGGCAATTCTGCCCGCACTTTCCGTGCCCGAGTCGCACGTCGACGCGATGAGCTATAACCTCGCCTTTCCTTGGATGCTGCTTCAGCTGCACCGCCTGCCGATCGGGCACGTCCCGTATGTCTTCCACTACGCGCTTCCGATCGACGCTGCCTACGTGCTGCCCTTGGCCGTTGGCGACGACCGGATGGCCAAGCTCATGGAAGCCGTCGCCTTTCTGGCGGCCAACAGCGTGTGCCTCGGCAGTGCGCTGCGTGGCCGGGCGCGATCGTTCGCGTGGCTCGGACTCATCCTCGTTGCGGGGATCACGCAAATGCCGCTCCTCATGTCCAGCAGCAAGAATGATGTGGCTGCGGCGGCCATGTTGGTGGCGGGAGCGCTTGCCACGAGGCGGGGCGCGTGGGGTCTCGGGGCGGGCCTGATGGGCATGGGAGTCGCGGGCAAGCTCGTGCTCGCCCCGCTCGCGGGGTTCTGGATGCTCGTCCACGTGTCGCCGCGGCTCTGGCCAGTGGCCGCCGGGATCCTGGCGATCCCATTCGCTCCGTGGTCCGTGGCGGCATATGCGGCGGTCGCAAATCCGTTCCCCCTGCTCTGGCAGCTCAAGACGAGTATGTGGGGGCCGGAGAACAGTTATGCGTACTGGGCCTTCAACGCAGGGCTGAGATGGAAGTGGCAGCCCGGCGTAGTCCTGGCGAATTGGCTGAGCGAAGTGACCGGCGCCCAGCCGTTGCTGTTGCCGCTCCTGCCGGGTGTCCTGCAGGTGCGCCGCCTGCCCCGCGCGGTCTTGGCGTGCATTGCCGCTCAACTCGTCACCGTGCAGATGCTGCCCGAAGCCCGCTATCTCGTGGCGAGCAACTGGCTCTTGCTCCTGCTCGCGGCAGAGGGGATGGAGGGGAGTCCGGCGGGCGTCAGGCCGGCGATGTGTTGGCTGGCCGCCGCCGTCGCGGCGGCCCGGCTGGCCGTCATGACGCCGCAACCGTATGTGCCGTGGGGCGCGGTGATCGCGCCCGGCGTCCATCGCGATCTTGCGCTCACGACGTATCGGCGCGCGGTCCTGGGGTTGGCGTCCCTGCAACCGCGCCGAACGCTTGTGGTTGGGGAATTCCGCACGTATCCCATACCCGGGCGCGCCCTCTTCGGCGGCACGGTTGGGGAGCCGCCGCTGGTGTGGACGATGGTGCACGGCGCCGCCAGTGTGCCGCGCCTCGCGGCGAAGTTCAGGCAGCTCGGCGTGACGCACCTCTTGCACAATTACGTGACTGCGGATCTGGTCGGGACCCATTACGCGAGGTTTCCGTGGACCCCGCGGATGCTTCGCCTCTACGCGGACTTCGCGCGACGGCGCCTGGCCGTCGTCTTTCATACGGACGGCTGTGACTACAACAACGGCGGCTTCTACGTGTATCAGCTGCGGCCACGTCCGCTCGACCCCCCGGCGCCGAACACTTTCTTTCTCCCCGGCGCCGAGACGGCCTGGCTCGCGGCGCTCCGCTTCGAGAATGCCAAACGATACCGCGAGAATCTTGCGGAGTGCGAATTGCTGCTGAAGCTTCTCCCCGACGTCGGCCATGCCTGGAACGAGACCGCGCATGCGCGTTTTCTCCTGAACGACGGCGCTAACGCCTACCGGCTCTACCGGCCGTTCGCGGAGCAGGGTATGGTCGATCAACTGAACCTGCCGGAATTCGGGGCCGCGGCCCTCCTCGTCGGTCATCTCGCGGAGGCCGAGCGTCTCATGCTGGGGGCGATCGACCGCTTCCCGGACGCGGTGGAGCCGTCCCTGGTCAACCTGTCCAAAGTGAAGCTCGCCGGGGCGATCGACGCGATTCAGCATGATCGGGGGCGGGTCGTGAAGGCGCTGCTGGCGGAGTCCGAGGCGATTCTGGCGAGGATTCCGGAGGCGACGACCAACCAGGATGTGCGGAACTCCAGACGGGCGTGCCGGGCGATGATCGCGTCGTTGAACGGAGACCTCGCGATGGCGGCCGGGGAGCGCGACCGGGCTCGGGAGTTCTACCGGAAGGCGATGGAGACCGATCCGGAAGGGCCGAACGCGGCCGTGTGGAAGGCGCGGGTCGGGCAGCTCGCATCGCCGACGATCGCGAATCCTCCGCGCCAGCCGTGAGGGCGCTGAGGCGCGGTCGGATCACCACCGTCCTCCTTTCGTGATTCGGGCCGCGGGCAGCCTGCTGCTGCTCCTCGGGGCCACGACGGTGCTGGCGGAGCTGGCCGCGCGCACGGGCGCCGGTCTGCTCCCGTTCTTTCTGAAGCGGCGCCTGGGACCGCTGGAACGATTCGGCCTCGGGGCGCTGCTGGGCTTGGGTCTGTGGGGGACGGCGTTTCTGGGGCTGGCACTCGCCAGTCTCTTCTTCCGGTGGCTGCTCTTCGGTGCCGTGCTCGTGTTCGCCGCGGGCTCCCGAGCGGTGCGAGAACGGCGGTCGCTTCTCGTATCCGCTGCCGCGGAATACCGCTCCCTGGCCGGACCGCTCGGCACGGGCCTTGTGGCGCTGATGATGCTCCCGGCGGTCGTGGGCCTCCTGCTGACGGAGCGGGATCACGACAGCTACCTGTACCATCTGGCTCTCCCTTGGAGCTGCCTCGAAAGCCACCGGCTGCTGCTGACCCTCATTTCCTGGACGCATTTCTACCCCCTTCCCGCCGATCTCTCGTTCGGTCTGCCGCTCGCGCTGGGCGAGGAGCGTCTCGCCAAGGGGATGTCGTGGGTGTACGTGGCGGGAGCGCTCGCCGTCTTCGCCGGGTCCTGCCGGGAGCGGGGCTGGCGGACGGCCTCCTGGCTGGGGCCGGTGATGGTCCTGCCGGTCGGAAGCCTGCTCGGCTTGCTCTCGCGCAGCAAGAACGATTTGCCTGCGGCGGCGCTCTTCATCGGGGGTGCGCTGCTGACCGGCCGGAGAGTCTGGACGCTGGGGGCGCTCCTGCTCGGGATGTGCGTGGCTACCAAACCCACGCTGGCCGTGCTGGTGGGCCCGTGGGTTGTCTTCTCGCTTCCGCCTCGCCAGCGGATCTTGCGGCTGACGGCACTCCTCGGGCTGCCGCTGCTGCCGTGGCTGGTGAAGTCATGGCTGGCGACCGGGAACCCGGTCTATCCCTTCTTGTCCGCGCAGTTCGCCTCGCTCGACTGGGACGCGGCGAACGAGGCGGTCTTCCGGAACTTCCTGTGGAACGACCTCCAACGAGTCGTCGTCCCCCTGTCCGTCCTTCCGGAGAAATGGCTGGGCGTGATGTCCCGGCAATACCCTCTCGCGCTCTTGTCGGCCGGAGGGCTCATCGTTCTCGGGCACCGGCGCGGCGCGGCGCTGGCCTGTGTCCTCTCCCAGGCGGCGATGCTGCGGATGGGCGTCGGCGATGTCGGCCGATATCTGCTGCCCTCATGCTGGTTTCTTGCGCTGGCCGGCGCTGAAGGAACGGAACGCCTCCCGCGTTGGTGCCGCACCGGGGTCATCGCCCTGCTGGCCGCAACATGCGTGGTGCAGATGGGGCGCCTGGCGGGGCCGACACTGCCGGCGTCCATGCAGGACATGGCGTTGACGCCGAAGGCCTTCCGGGAGAAGTGGCTCTCCACCTACGAAGAGAGCATCGGGATGGTCCGCGCGATCCATCCGCGCCGTCTCTTGGTCCACGGCGAGCGCCTGACCTATCGCCTGCCCGGTCGAGCGCTCTACGGGGGACAGCTCGGTGAGACCCTCCTCATCTGGAAGCTCGTGAAGGAATCGGATTCTCCGAGGCGTCTCGGCGCCCGGTTCGCACAGCTTGGCGCGAGCCACATGCTGTTCAACTTCGTCAGCGCCGATTGGCTGACCGTCCGCTACACGGCCACTCCGTGGGACGCACGGATGCTGGGGTTGTACCGCCGGTTCGCACGGGAGCATTTCGTCGTGGCGGGCCACACCGGGCAGTGCGACTTCAGCAACGGCGGGCTCTATGTGCTGGAAATCCGCCGCCGGGCGCTCGCGCCCGCGCCGCAGGCGGTGTGGTTCCTTCCCGGAACCGAACCTCTCCGCGCCAGGGGGCTGGCGCACGAACACGCCGGTCGATATCCCGAAATGCTCGCCGCGCATCTCGAAGTCCTCAAGCGGTTGCCCGACGTGGGGCGGGCATGGAATGACGTTGGACACGCGTACGCGCTCCTGGGGGATCCGCAGAACACCTACACGTACCTGGAGCGGTTCGCGCGCGGAGGCATGTTCGACACGTTGAATATTCCCGAGCTCGGCGACGCCGCGCTGCAGCTCAACCGGCTTGACACGGCGGCGCGAGCGCTGGAGGAGGCCTTGCAACGCTATCCGGATCAGGCGGGCGCCATCCGCGTCAAACTGGCGCAAGTCTTTGCGCAGCTGGGTCTCCGCGCCCAGGCGGCACGCCAGTTCGGCCGGGCGAAGGCGCTGGTCGAAAAGGGAAAGGCGTTCCTGGCGGGGCTCCCGGAGCGCTCGATGAACTCAACCGTCGACCAACTGCGACAAGAGGCGCTGGTGGCGCTGTCGAGGCTGGAGGCGGAACTGCCTGCCCCGCGCGAAGCCCCCTGAGACCCGCGATCGCATGCTAGGCTGAACGAATCATGGGATCCGGAGGAGCGCCAACGGGAACGGGCCGCAGCGTGGACGTCTGCGTGGTCGGCGGGGCGGGTCATGTCGGACTGCCGCTGTCCATCCTGTTGGCCGCGGCGGGTCAGCGGGTGCTGATCTACGACGTGGCGGAGAAGGTGCTGGAGCGGCTGCGGCGGGGCGAGATGCCCTTCGTCGAGTACGACGCCGACCCGCTCCTCAGGAAGTTCGCCGGCAAGACCCTGACGTTCACCTCCGACCGGGCGGAGGTGGCGCGGGCGCGAATGGTCATCATGGCGATCGGGACGCCGGTTGATGAATTCCTCAATCCGAACCTGCGGGCCCTCTTGGACCTGTTCGCCTCCCTGCAGCCGTTCTTGCGCCCGGAGCAGACGATCATCATTCGGAGCACGGTCTACCCCGGGACGTGCCGCCGGGTTCAGGCCGCGCTCGCGCGGGACGGCCGGGAGTGGCACTTGGCGTACTGCCCCGAGCGCATCGCGCAAGGGTACGCGGTGCGCGAGCTCAAGGAGTTGCCGCAGCTCGTCTCGGGCCTCACCGGCCGCGCCGCCGGCGATGCGGCCGCCTTGTTCGGGCGCATCGCGCCGAAGATCATCCGCGTGTCCGTGGAAGAGGCGGAGCTGGCGAAGCTCTTCTCGAACGCCTGGCGCTACATCCAGTTCGCCGCCACGAACCAGTTCTACATGATGGCGACGGATTTCGGAGCGGACTACGACCAGGTGCGGCGCGCGATGGTCGAGGGATACGGCCGGGCGTCCAGCTTGCCCGCCGCCGGGTTTGCGGCGGGGCCGTGCCTACTCAAGGACACCATGCAGCTCGCGGCGTTCAACCTCAATCACTTCGCGCTGGGCCAGGCCGCGATGAACATCAACGAAGGGCTCCCGAACTACCTCGTGATGCGCCTGGCGCGGCGGCGCGATCTGAGCCGGACACGGGTCGGCATCCTCGGCATGGCGTTCAAGGGTGACATCGACGACACGCGGGATTCACTGTCCTACAAGCTCGGAAAGATCCTTCGTTTCCACGGCGCCGAAGTGCTGTACTCCGACGAATACGCCGTCGATCCGACGTTCATCAGCAAGGAGGACCTGGTCGCCCGGAGCGAGGTGGTGATCGTCGGTGCGCCACATTCGGCCTACCGATCGCTCCGTGTTCCGCCGTCGGTCGAACGGGTGGACCTGTGGGGGATACTCCCACCCGCCGAATCGTGAGGAACGCTCCGGCGCCCTCCTCCCCCGAGTTCCGCGAGGCGGTCCGCGCCTACTGGGAAGACCCGACGACGATGTCGATCATCGACCCCAACCTCCATCAGCTCGAGATCGACACCGTCAGCCGTCACTTGCGGGCGGAGGATGTCCTGGCGGATGTCGGCTGCGGGAATGGGGAAGCCACCGTCCGGTACGCTCGCGCGGTCCGGCGGGCGGTCGGGTTCGAGCGCTCCGACCGGCTGCGTTCCCTGGCGATCGAGGCCGGCCGGAGCTCGAAGCTGACCAACCTCTCGTTCGAGGCGGCGGATGTGCTCGAACTCGGCGGGCGCCCAGGCGAGTTCGACGTGGTGGTCTCGCAGCGCATGCTGATCAACCTCGGCAGTTGGGAAGAGCAGCAGCGCGCGATCCTGAACCTCAGGCGCATGTTGAAGCCGGGCGGGCGGGCGATTCTCGTGGAGAATACCACCGACGCGTTTGACGCCTTGAACGGCCTGCGCGCGGAGGCCGGCCTCGCGCCGATTCCGCGGCACTGGCACAACCTGTTCTTCAACCATGAGGAGCTCATGCGCTTCCTCGAGGGGCGCTTTCGGGTCCTCACGACCCACGACTTCGGGTTGTACTACTTCCTGACGCGCGTCTACGTTCAGATGTTCGCATCGTTCGTGGGCTTCGGCGCCGCGGCGGTGAAGGATCCCGTGTTCGAGCACGCGGATCGGGCGGCGCGGACCGCCCACGAGCGGTTCGGGGACCGGCTGCGGGTGAGCGGCCACCGCGCGCTCGGTCCCATTCAGGTGTTCGTGCTGGAAAGGCACGGGGCGGACGAATGACGACCGGGGGCCGCGCGGAGACGTTTCGGGGCCCGGAAGTGCCCTGGTGGGTTCCGCAGATGACGGGGAACGAGCTGGAAGGGATTCGCGGGGCGCTGACGCGGAACTTCATCAACGAGGGCGAGATGACGTCACAATTCGAGCGGGAGATCGCCCGGCTGGTGGGGGCGCGGCACGCCGTGGCCGTGACCAGCGGCACGGCCGCGCTGTTTCTGGCGCTCGCGGGAGCGGGAGTCGGTCCCGGCGACGAGGTCATCGTGCCCGACGCGACGTTCATCGCGACCGCCAATGCCGTGCGCCTTGCCGGCGCGACCCCCGTCCTGGCCGACATCGACCCAGCGCGGTTGACCCTGGCGCCGGGAGCGTTCGAGGCCGCGATCACGCCACGGACCAGGGCGGTCATGCCCGTGCACGTCAGCGGGCGCGCCGCGGACATGACGGCCATCGCGGAGATCGCGCGGTCGCGCCGGCTGGTCGTCGTGGAGGATGCCGCCGAGGCCTTCATGTCGGCGTCGTGCGGGAAGTTTCTCGGAACGATCGGACGGGCGGGCTGCCTGTCGTTCTCTCCGCACAAGGTGATCACGACCGGGCAAGGCGGCATGGTCCTGACGGACGACGACGCGCTGCACGCGCGCCTGCGAGAGCTGAAGGATCAAGGCCGGCCGGTGCGGGGCACGGGCGGCGACGATCTGCATCCGAGCCTCGGGTACAACTTCAAGTTCACCGACCTGCAGGCCGCCGTCGGCTTGGCGCAGCTGTCGGCATTGGAGGCGCGGCTGGCGCGGCAGCGCCACCGCTACCGCAACTACGCGCGCCGGTTGACGGTGGTCGGCGGCCTGGAGCTTCCCGGGTTCGACCTCGCCGGCGGCGAGTGTCCCCTCTGGACCGACGTGCTCCTCGACCGGCGCGACGCCTTGGACGGCTTCCTGGCGGAACAGGGGATGCATTGCCGGCGCTTCTGGCTCCCGCTGCACACCCAGGCGCCGTATCGTCGGCCCGACGTGGGGTTCCCAGGCGCCGCGCGCGCGCTGCGGCGGGCGCTCTGGCTCCCGTCCGCGTTCACGCTCACGGATGGCGACGCCGAACGGGTGGCGAGCGCCGTGCTCGCGTTCACGGGAGCGGCGTAGCTGGACGCCGTGCCGGCGCCGCCTCCCGGGGCGGAGCGCCTCTCGATCCTCCTTCCGGTCCGCAACGAGGGGGTGAATCTGAAGATCATGCTCAAGATCCTGCGGGCGGTCGTCGAAGTGGACCACGAAGTGCTCATCGTGTGCGACGCGCCCGACGACGAGAGCATCCCGGTCGCGCGGGCCGCGCAGCGGAACTATCCGAACGTCCGCGTGGTGCTGAATCCGCTCGGGCGGGGCGTGGTGCACGCGATACGGGCGGGCGTCGAGGCGGCGACGGGCTCCATCGTGCTCATCTTTGCCGCCGACGAGATCGGTCCGGTGCTGGCCATCGACGAAATGCTGGGGCTGATCCGCGGCGGCTGCGAGTTCGTGAGCTGCACCCGGTATGCCAAGGGCGGGCGGCGGCTGGGCGGTCCCTGGTCGGGACGGCTCCTTTCGCGGCTGGCCAACGGCCTCTTCCGGGTCGCGGCGGGGTGCGTCCTCTCGAGATCGGAAGAGCGTCGTGTAGGGAAAGAGTG
>CAYHEI010000011.1:17724-18968 GCA_964355385.1 uncultured bacterium
GGGGGGGGGGGGGGGGGGGGCCCCGGGGGGGGCGGGGGGGTGGGGGGGGGGCCCGGGGGGGGGTGGGGGGGGGGGGGGGGGGGCGGCCGCGCGGCCGCCACGACCGGGATCAAGATGTTCCGCCGTTCCGTCTTCGAGCGGCTGCACGTCGAGTCGCGGCCGGTGGGCTGGGCAGTGGCCTTCGAGATGTCGATCAAGGCCCAGCTCGCGGGCCTCACACTGGGCGAGGTGCCGATCGTGTCGATCGACCGCCTGTACGGCGGCAAGTCCACGTTTCGTTTGGGCGCCTGGGCGGTCGAGTACCTGCGGTGGTTCGTGTGGGGCGCCGTCAAGTTGCGCTTCGGGCGACCCAGCCTCGAGTGACGACGAAGCGCTATCTCGTCACCGGCGGCGCGGGGTTCATCGGTTCCGCGCTCGTGCGGGCCCTCGTCGGCGCGGGTCAGCAGGTGCGCGTGTTGGACGACGAATCCCGGGGATCGGCGCGCCGACTGGCGGATGTCGCGGCGGCGATCGAGATGATCGCGGGGGACGTGCGCGATCCGGCGGCGGTCCGCGCCGCCGTCCGCGGGACCGACGCGGTGTGCCACCTGGCGGCGGTGAACGGCACCGAGTTCTTCTACGGCCGGCCGGAACTGGTGCTGGAAGTCGCCGTCAAGGGCATGCTCAACGTCCTGGATGCGTGCGTCGCCGAGGGAGTGGGCGAGCTCGCGCTCACCTCGAGCTCGGAAGTGTACCAGACGCCTCCCGTGGTTCCCACGGACGAGACCGCGCCGCTGAGCATCCCCGATCCCTTCAACCCGCGCTACTCGTACGCGGCCGGGAAGATGATCAGCGAGTTGCTGGCCATCAACTACGGCCGGAGGCGGCTCCGCCGGGTGGTGATCGTTCGGCCGCACAACGTCTACGGCCCGGACATGGGCTGGGAGCACGTCATCCCGCAACTGGCGCTGCGCGTGCAGGAGATCGTCCGAGGCTCGCCCGCGGGACCGGTGCGCCTGCCGATCCAGGGCACGGGCCGGGAAACGCGCGCGTTCGTCCACCTCGACGACTTCATCGGGGGGTTCCGGCTCGTCCTTGAGCACGGGGAGCATCTGGGCCTCTATCATATCGGCACGATGCACGAGGTCCAGATTGCCGAGGTCGCGCGTTTGGTGGGGGCCGCGTTCGGGCGCGAGGTGGAGGTGGTGCCCGGTCCGCCGGCGGCCGGGTCGTCGTTCGATCTCATGCTCGTGGACGTGCACAGC
>CAYHEI010000012.1:0-15028 GCA_964355385.1 uncultured bacterium
AGGAGCAGATTCGCATCGGTCGTGGAGCCCAAGATCATGCCATCCGGAGGAAACGACCGACTACAACCGACGAGACACGGCTTGCTGACAATCGCCCGCAGGATGGCCGGGCCCTGATCGCCAAGCTCTATCCCATGTACGAAGTTGATTGGGTCGGCGGCCTCGTATTCAATGACTTCCTTGCGCGCAGCGAGGCCGACAAGATCGTCCGGCAGAGCACTCGTCAGGGGGACAACCCCATCGCCATTCTCCAGCGCCGCCACAGCGTCGAAGCTGCGAAACGCCAGGCTCAACCAGTTATGTGGATCGAGCAGGTCGAGGACCAAGTCCTCCGCGAAACTCATCTCCCCGTTCCGAAACGCTTCAGCCACCTCCGGTCCGAACAACTCTTCCGTGAATCCGGGGCCGATGGTGGAACGCGGGGCGTCCCCCGCAATGAGCGCCACGTCCAGCCCGGGCGGCAATGCCCGCGCATGGAGAGCAGTGAGAAACGCGCTCTTCGGCTGAAGATCACGCGTCATGGCCGACTCCAGACCAAATCCCTGGAGGGAGTTCACCACCGGCAAGGTGAAGCCGATGGCCGCGATCTCGTATGACCTGACGGATGCCAAGATGAACGGGACGCCCACCTCAGGCTGCAAGGCCGCGATGAGCAGGGCCCCGATCGCACCCATCGCCTCTCCGATGAGCGCGAACTGCGGCGCCTGCAGGGCCACCGTCTGCAACACCGCCTCTTCGGCCCCATTCTGCGGACTGTACACCACGATCCACTGGCCCACGTCGTGCTCATAGTACGTCGAGGTCAGATATTGCCGAATCGCGAGCGAACCGGCGCTGTGGCCAACCAGCCGGTATCCGTGCGGAGGCGGCCCGCCCAGCGCTCCTTCGATCTTCTCCAGCCAGCACTGACCATCCATGCCTGCCGCAGGATTCAAGTACGACCGGTCGCCCAACTCACGTCCCCATTGGCTGATCGCCCCCTCGCGGTTGTCGAAGGAGTAGCGAAAGAATTGGACGCCCGGCAATCTCAACTCCAGATCGTCCTTGATCTTATTCCACGCGTCCTTGATGGACCCTTTCCCATGGACCAAGACGATGGGCTGAGGAATGTACGCTCCAGATGAAACCGACGGCGACAAGACAGCTGAACAGAGGAAGATGCCATAGGCCAGTCCCGCCAATCGGGGCATCTGAGTCGGCGTCCATCGCCCGATCACGCTCATCTCAGCAAACCGACTGGTGGCAGCCCCGTTTTCCGGAACATTCCCCCAACTGTCAGCTCCAGAGCCACCGTGAATCCTGAATCGCGAAGGCCCTCAAACGAGTACTCGGGGCCGAAATACCCTTGGGGTCCAGCAAAAGACCGGATGCGGACGTCGTACCAGCCCGCGCGCAAGCTTACCAGGGGGGAACGGAATGCCACACCATACTCAGCGAGGGCAGCCCGAGTCGAATATTGAGCCCCGGCAAACCGGCCTCCGCTGAAACTTCCCCATGTGGTGAAATGCGCGTACAGATCACATCCGCCGAGCAAGTCCCATCGCTTCGCGACTTGGGCCCATTCCGGCCAGTTGTAGAGGATCGGGAGAACGTGTACTTCAATCGGCAGCAGCTCGACGAAAGTGAGCTCCTTGGGGAAATCATGATAAGAGGGAGGTTGGCCCCGGTCATAGCCGATAGACTTCACCGGTACCATCATCCCGCGGGCAGTCATATTGATCCTCAGGACACTTGTCGAGATTCCCACCCGGGTGTTTGGCTCGACGCATCCGATCCCCACGAGCTCGAAGCTTCGCCACGCCGTGCCTGCGGTCAGGTTCATGACACTTCCATACCAAATGGCTCTGTCACGGAAGCGCGGAGCGGCACGGTTCGAGAGCGGCTGATGGTCCATACTCAAGGTGGTGGATGCCGCGACGCCACCCGAAATATCAGGGAGAGGGTTCGCGGTTGCTCGCGCCGCGAGCGGCAGCCTCGGCGACGAGAGGACCAGCCAGTTCCTCGTGCAGCCGGCCAGGCCGACCAAGACCAACCAACAGCCGAAGCCTGAGATGGCCTGGCGCCAAGCCCATTCTGCTCCGGGACGGTTTCCAATGCCTTGCCCCAGGGGGGCACGAACCCAGGCGCTCGTCATTCCGGCAACAAGGAGAGCCTTGATCCGAACGGCCCCGAGCGTCGTCACCCGCCAAGCTCCAACCGAAGGTCACGCATCACCATCGTGCTCTTCACTACTCCGCGTTGTGTCGCCGCCTCGATGTCCGTGGCCTCCGCCATCGACACGCCGTTGACGATTCGGCGCTTCGTCACGCGCAGCGAGCGGGATCGCTCCCCGAGAACTGACAGCCCAGGTTGGCCAGTTGATCCTTCATCTGAGGAGGAAGGGCGACCTCCTTCCACTCGCCAGTCGGCCCCTGAATCTCGATCCGCTCAGCGTCCTTTCGCATCTTCATCGGTCTGGGCTCGAATGCTTCGACCTCCAGCCGCCACTGGCGAGGATCCCCGGCTGCGCCTCGTTCGAGCGTAATTCGCTGGCGGGAGGTCAGCGTCTTCGTCGCGCCGCCCTGCGACACCTCGGTCGAGGTCACGATCTCCGCCGAGAACCGCTTCACCCGCTCCATCGGCCGCGCCCTGAGGGCGAGTAGGTCGTCCACCTCGACGGCCTGGACCACCGGTGGCAGAACCATGATCATCAGCAAGAGGCGCACGCCCAGAAACCTCATGACCCGCTCAGTATACGCCACCCAACCCTCCCGCTCGCGGACACGAGAGGGGGGCGGCGAGAGGTTCGCTTTACCCTCTCCCCTCACTCGCAGGCCGCCCAAGTGCCGGCTTCTCGGGACTGAACACGAGCGGACTCACGGCCAGCGCCGTGATCCGCGGCGCGGAGTTGGAGGGCAGGACCAGCGCTGGTTTTTCCTACCGCTCCGGCACGCCGCGCTCGATGTCGTGCCACGTTTCGAGCACCGACCGAGTCACGAGCGCGGCGATGTTCCCGCCCGCGAGCCCGTGCTCGATGAAGGTGACGGCGATTACCTCGGGATCCTCGAGCGGCGCGAACGCGGCGAAGGCCGCGTGGTCCTCGCCGTGCGGGTTCTGGATCGTCGAGGTCTTGCCGCACACGGAGAGATCGGCGAGGTGCGCGCGGTAGCCGGTCCCGGTGCGGTAGTTCACGCAGCCCCAGAGCCCGCGCTTGAGCAGCGCCCACGTGGAGGGCGCGACGGCGATCCGCTTCGCGACTTGGGGCGTCACCTCCTGCAGGACCCGCCCCGCCGGGTCCTCGATCCGCTTGACGACGTGCGGGCGCACCGCCCGCCCCTCGAGCGCCACGAGGTCCAGCAGCCGCACGAGCTGGAGGGGCGTCGAAAGCAGCGCGCCCTGGCCGATGGACATCTGGACCGTGTTGCCCGGGAACCACGGGATGTGGAAGACCCGCTCCTTCCACTCGCGCGTCGGGACGTGGCCCGATTTCTCGCTCGGCAGGTCGATGCCCGTGGGCTCGCCGAACCCGAACAGCTCGGCGTAGCGGGCGAGCTGGTCCACCTTGAGCGAGAGGCCGGTCTTGTAGAAGAAGATGTCGCAGGAGTGGACGATGGCCTGCTCCACGTTGAGCCAGCCGTGGCCCGGCATCGTGTTCCAGCAGTCGTACGGCCAGGTCTTGATCCAGAACTTGCCCGCGCACTCGTAGGTCTTCTCCTCGTTCAGCTCCCCGGTTTCGAGCGCGGCCGCGGCGGTGACGATCTTGAAGATGGACCCCGGGGAGTACAGCGCCTGGATCGTCCGGTGCTGGAGCGGCGTCTTGGCGTCGCCGATCAACGTCCGCCAGCGCGCCATCGTGATCCGCCCGCCCGCGAACCAGCCGGGATCGAACCGGGGGCTGCTCGCGAGGGCCAGGAGCTCGCCCGTCTTCGCCCCCATGACGATGATGGCCCCGACGCGGTCGCCCAGCAGCTCCTCGCATCGCTCTTGGAGGCGCCGGTCGAGCGTGAGGACGATGCGCGCCCCGGGCCGCGCCGCCCGCCGGCCCCGGATCTTGATCTGGTGGCCCTTCGCGTCGGTCTCGACCTCGACGCCCCCGTTCACGCCCTTCAGCCAGCGTTCCGCGACGAGTTCCACTCCGATCTTCCCCACCAAGTCGCCTGCCACGTAGTTCCCGGCGAACTCCTGCATCTCCGCGAGGCTGACCTCGCCGAGGTAGCCGAGCACGTGCGCGGCGAGGCTCCCGTGGCGGTAGACGCGCAACGGCTCCTCCTCGATGAGCAGCCCCGGCAGTTCCAGCCGCCGCTCTTCCAGCCGCGCCACGAGGTCCGTGGACAGACCGCCCTGCAGCCGGACCGGGGTGAGCGGGTTTTCCCACGACTCCGCGAGTCGGCCCGCGAGCCATTCCGCGTCCAGGTCGAGCAGCCCCACGAGGGCGGACACCTCCTGCTCGCGGTCGGACTCGTCCTCCGGCAGCTGGCGGGGGACCAGCGAGACCCGGAACGAGGGCCGGCTCGTCGCGAGCACCTCGCCATGGCGGTCCACGATCTCCCCGCGCGGAGCGGAGAGCGGGAACAGCCGGATGCTGTTCTCGTCGGCGGCCGCCCGGTAGCGGCCGGCCTCCACGATCTGGAGGTATCCGAACCGCAGCAGCATGAGAAGGAAGCCGGCGCCGACCGTCCAGGCGACGGCGTTGATGCGGCGGTGCAGCGAGAGTTCGCGGGAGATCATCCGCCGCCGCGCTCCCGCAAGGCCCGCGCCGCGGGCGGGGCCCGGCGCGTGAGACGGAAGAGGATGGGGCACACGGCGCCCGTCAGGATCGCGTCCACCAGCGCGCGCGGCAGCAGCGACCAGGCGGGGACCCCGAGCTGCCCCGTCGCTCCGGCGAGCGCGAGAGGCGTGGCCCCGAAGAGCAACCCCGCGAGCAGGCCCAGCAAGGCCTGCCCTGTCCCGTATTGCCAGAACAGTCCCTTCTTCAACGCGGCGGGCACGCTGCCCGCGAGCAAGCCGCCGAGCGCGAAGGGACCGACGCGGCCGTCGTCGTAGAGCAGCCCCAGCGCGAGGCCCCCCGCGAATCCCCACGTGCCGCCCGTGAGCGCGTCTCCCCGCAGGCCGTAGCACGCGGCGAGCGCGACGAAGAGCAGCGGCCGGACGCCGCCGGGGAACGCGGGCAGTCGCGCCGCGTCCGCGAGCAGCATCGCCGCGAACCACGCCACGCGCACGGCGAAGCTCATCCTTCGCCTCCGCCTACCGCGTCAGGGGGAGGACGGAGCGGGGCGGGCGATGATGAGGACCTCCTCGAGCCGCGACACCCGCACCGCGGGCGCGACCTCGGCCGTGAGGAGGAGCCCGGCGGCCCGCACCTCCTTCACGACGCCGATCAGGATCCCCTTGGGGAACACGCTCCCCCGCTCCGCGGTGAGCACGCGGTCGCCCACCCGCACGTCGTCCCCCGCGGCGAGGTAGCGCAACTCGCACCCCGTCCCCGTCCCCGCGAGGACGCCAGACACCCGCGAGCGCTGGACGTACGCCGCCACGCGGCTGCGGGGATCGCCGATCCAGAGGGCGACGGCGGTGTCCGCCCCCGCGCTCAGGATGCGGCCGACCGCGCCCGCGGGCGCCACCACCGGCGCGCCCGCGCGCAGCCCGTCCATCGCGCCCACGTCGAGCACGAGCGACCCGAACCCGGAGCCGGGATCGCCCCCGACGACCCGCGCGGCGATCGTGGAGCCGCCGAGATCCTGCTTGAGCTGGAGCAACCGCTGGAGGCGGATCAACTCGCGATGCTGTTCCTCCTTCAGAACCGCGTCCCGGCCCAGCGCCTCGACCCGGCGCTCCAGCAGCTCGGTCCGCCGCGCCGACGCGAAGAGCCGCCGCAACCCGCCCACGCCCGCGCGCCCGGTTTCGCGGACCAGCTCGACGCCGCGCAAGCCCCCGCCCCACGCGGCCCCCGTCACCTCGCGCACCGGCGCGAGGACCGTCGCGGTCCCCGCCGGGAACGCCGTCATGCCCGTCGCGAGGCCGCCCAGGATCACGAGCCCGCCGCTGCGCCACGCCCACGCCACGAGGTCCCGCGCATTCCGGCGGCCGTGCCGCGGTCCGAGCCAGCGGGCGACGGGGCGGCGCGTCACGAGTACTCGGGGTACTCGTGGTCCTCGAGCGCCATCAGCTCGAGGAGGTCGGAGCGGCCGTCGAGGAGCTTGCCCGCGCCGCGCACCACGCACGACACGGGATCCTCGACCCGGTGGATGGCGACGCCGGTTTCCTCCGCCAGGCGGACGTCGAGATTGCGCAGCAGGGAGCCGCCGCCCGCGAGGACGATTCCGCGGTCGGTCAGGTCCGCGGAGAGCTCGGGCGGCGTGCGCTCCAGGGTCCCGCGCACGGCGCTGATGATGGCCAGCAGCGGCTCCTCGAGCGCCTGCCGCACCTCCTGCGAGGTGATCTCCACCGTGCGGGGCAGCCCGGTGACCAGGTCGCGCCCCTTCACCGTCATACGCAGCTCCTCCTTCAGGGGATAGGCCGAGCCGATCTGCAGCTTGACCTGCTCCGCGCTGGCGTAGCCGACCAGGACGTTGTAGGACCGGCGCAGGTAGTCCACGATGGCCTCGTCCAGCTCGTCGCCGCCCACGCGCTCCGAGTGGCCGCTCACCGTCTGCCCCATCGAGATGACCGCGACTTCGGTCGTGCCGCCGCCGATGTCCACGATCATGTTGCCCGCGGGCTCCTCGATGGGCAGCCCCGCCCCCAGCGCCGCCGCGCGGGGCTCCTCGACCAGGTACACCCGGCGGGCACCCGCCTGCTCCACGGCGTCGCGGACCGCGCGGCGCTCCGGATCGCGGATGCCGGACGGCACGCACACGATCGCCCGGGGCCGCACCATGCGCCGCCGCTTGTGCACGCGCTCGATGAAGTGCCTCAAGAGATATTCGGCGGCGGGCAGGTGCGAGATCACGCCGTCCTTGAGCGGCCGGATGACGTTGATCGACCCGGGCGCCTTGCCGATCATGCTCTTGGCCTCGTTCCCGACGGCCACGATGTACCCGGACGTGCGGGAAATCGCCACCACGGTCGGCTCCATCAGCACGATGCCCTCGCCCTTGACGTAGACGAGCGTGGTCGCCGTGCCGAGGTCCACCGCGATTTCGCTGGAGAAGAGGCCCGCGATCGCGTCGATGATCATCATGCCGCCCCTCCCTTCGTGGGGCGACATGATTCTAGCACGGCGATTTTCGACATGCCGCCGACCGGCTCAGTAAGGAAATATGCGGTCGAGCGGCAGCTCCTCGAAGTCGCCCAGCGCCTTGAGCTTCGCGAGTTCCACGCGGTCCCGCTGTCCGAGGATCCATACGGTCAGCGGCCGGTCGTGGAAACGTTTGGCGAAATCCGCCAGGTCGGCCAGCGTGAACCGCCGGGCGCGCGCGTAATTGCGCGGGCGCGGATCGCCGTCCGCGATCCCCTGATCCGTCCATTGGAGCACCGCGTTGGGCACGTCGCGGAAATGAATCCGGTTCGCCCGGTAGCCCTCCAGGATCGCGTGCGAGGTTTCGGCGAACCGGGTCTCGGACAGCGGCGGATTCGCCATCAAGTCGCGCAGCAGCGCCGTGGCCTCCACCGTCTTGTCCGCCTGGCAGCCCAGCTCTCCCAGGAGCCGGTTCTCGTCGCCCTGCCACGACCCCGGGACGTAGCCGCCCCACGCGTCGTACGCGAGGGACCGCGCTTCTCGGACCTCCTGGAAGATCACCGAGCTCATCCCCCCGCCGAGGTAGCTCCCCAGGAAGCGGTAGGCCACCGCGTGGTCGGGGTTCAGCGTTTCGTCCGGCGCGGACACCCCCACGTGCGCCTGCACCATGTCGCGGTGGGTGAACAGGATGCGCGGCCGATCCGGCTTGAGGTAGGCCTCCGCCTTCGCCGGCGGGGACGCCCGCCGCCCGCCGCCGTCATCCAGCAACCGGGCGATCTCGGTGGGCGGCCTATTCCCGACGTACCGCGCCTCGCGCGCGACGTCGAGCAGGGACGCGGCGAGCGCCTTGAGCGCCGCGAGGTCGAGCGCCTTCAGTTCCGCGTCGCTCAGCTCCCGCAACACGGCGCTGTCCTTCCCCCGCTGCGCGTACTCGCCCAGGGCGGTCGAAACGTACTCCGGGTCCTTCTTGTTGTCCTGGTGCGCGCCGAGCTTCACCGCGACCATCTTCGGCAGCGTGTCCGGGTCCACGTGGGGGCGCCGCAGGTGGTCGAAGAGCAGCCGCACCGACTCCTCCAGATGCGCGTCGAGCCCGTACACCGTGAACCAGGAGAACCGCTCGTCGCAGCCGACCGTGATGCCCGTGCCCAGCCCGTACAACCGCTTCTTGAACGCCCCCGCCGCGAGGTCCCCCGCCCCGGCGAGCCCCAGCAGGTCGGCGACCGCGGCGAACCGGCGGTCCTGGTCGGTCCCCACGCGCACCCGGACCGACAGCAAGAAGAGGTCGTTGAACGGGTTGCGCCCCGCGTAGAGGCGGCCCCACGGCTGCTCCGTCACGGTGTAGTCCTTTCCCGCGACGAGCCACTTGGGCTCGATCGCCGGGACGGGCGCGTTCACCACGTCCCGGAAGAATGCCGACTGCCGGGCCGGGTCGATGGGCACCTTGGTGAACTCCGGCTTGGCGATGCTCGGCAAGACGGGCTTGGCGTTGTGGCGGCGGGCGACGACGCGGTTCGCCCCGAGATACCGCCGCGCGACCCGCACGACGTCCTCCTTGGTCACCGCCCGCAGCCGGTCCAGCCGCGCCACGGCCTCCTCCCAGGGCTCCCGCGCGACGAAGGCGTCGGCCATCCGAGTGACCCGGGCCTCGTTGGACTCGAGCTTCTGCTTCTCCTCGACCTCGAAGTTCGTGATCACAGCCGAGAGGTCGTCCGCGGAGAAGCCCCCCGCCTGGAGTTTCGCGACCGTCCCGAGCAGCAGCGCCTCCGCCTGCGCGAGGGTCTGCCCCTGCTTGGGCACCGCCCACAGGTGCCACGCGCCCGCGTCGTTCGCGAATTCCGGCCAGCTCCCCGCCTGCTTCACCTTCTGCGCCTGGTTCAGTTCCAGGTTCACGATCCCCGCGGCGCTGTTGTCCATGAGCATGTCCATCACGGTCAGCGCGGGCTCGTCGGGATGCCGCTTCGCGACCGTCGGCCACGCGACGATGACCTTCTCCTCCGCCTCGTACTTCACCTCCACGCGCTCCGTCCCCTTCGGCGCCGGCAACGGCCAGTGCGGCTCCTCCGGCAGCGAGTGCGCCTCCCACACGCCGAAGTACTTTTCGACGAGCTTGAGCATCTCCGCGGAGTCGAAATCGCCCGCGAGGAGGATCGCCATGTTCCCGGGGCGGTAATGCGCGTGGAAATACGCGTACATCCGGGCGAGCGAGGGATTCTTGAGGTGCGCGATCGTGCCCAGCACCGTGTGCCGGCCGTACGGGTGGACCTTGTAGAGGGCCTTGCGCATGGCCTCGTCCAGGATGTTGTCCGCGTTGTCGCCGGAGCGGTTCTTCTCCTCGTAGACGGTCTCGAGCTCCGTCGGGAAGAGCCGGAACACGGCGTGCGCGAACCGGTCGGACTCGATGCGCGCCCACGCCTCCGCGCGGTTGCGGGGGAAGTCGGACACGAAGATGGTGGACTCCTCGCCGGTGAACGCGTTGACCCCCTTGAACCCCATCTGCCGGTACGCCTTGTCCAGCTCGTTGGGGATGCCGAAGGCCGCAGCCGCCACGTTCTCCGCGTCGATCTCCTTATAGATGGCCTTGCGCTTCGCGGGGTCCTTCTCGGCGAAATGACGCTCGTACAACGCGGTGATCCTGTCGAGGTGCGGCTTTTCCCGGGACCAGTCCAGCGTGCCGAGTGTCTCGGTGCCCTTGAAGAGCATGTGCTCGAGGTAGTGCGCGAGGCCGGTGCAGTCGTCCGGATCGTGCTTCCCGCCAGTGCGGACCGCGATCCACGCCGCGATGCGGGGCTCCTCGTGGTTCTCGCTGAGGTACACGGTCAGGCCGTTCGGCAGCCGGTGGATGGCGGCCTGGAGGAGGTCGCCCGCCCGGGCCGGGACGGCGAGCACGAGGAGGAGCAGGGCGGCGGCCCACCGCCGGAATGTCATCACTAAAAGAGCTTGGCGAGCGCCTGCACGCCCTCTTCCCCCCAGCCGCGGGCCAGGGCGGCCCTGAGTTGCGCGGCGGCCGTTTCGGTTCCGGGGAGCTTCACGCCGAGGCGGGCGGCGGCGTCCAGCGCGATGCGGATGTCCTTCGCCTGCCACTTCACCGAGAAGCCCGGCGCGTAGTCGCCGTTGAGGATCTTCTCGCCGTACACCTCGAGCGCCCAGGAGCGGGCGGCGCCCGAGATCAGCAGCTCGCGCGCCTGCGCCGGGTCCAGCCCCTGCGCACGCACCGCCGCGAACGCCTCGCTCAGCGCCAGCAAGTGGATGGCGCAGACGATCTGGTTCACCAGCTTGAGCTTCTGGCCGCTCCCCAGGGGGCCCGCATGGACGATCTTCTTGCCCATCGCTTCCAGCCAGGGCCGCGCGCGCGCGAGATCCCCCGCGTCGCCGCCCACGATGAAGGTGAGCGTCCCCTCGATCGCGCCCTTCTGCCCTCCGGTCACGGGCGCGTCCAGGTAGCGCGCGCCCCGCTCCGCGAGCCGCGCCGCGAAGCGCTCCTCGGCCTCCGGCGCGATGGTCGTGCAGTCGAGGACGAGCGCGCCCCGCGTGAGCCCCGCCGCGATCCCATCCGCCCCGAACAGCACCTGCTCCACGTCCGGCGTGTCGCCGACGCAGAGGAAGACCCCCGCCGCGCCGCGGGCGGCCTCGGCGGGGTTCGCCCCCACGCGGGCGCCTGCGGAACGGAGGACAGCCGCCTTGGCGGCCGTGCGGTTCCAGACGGCCACCCGGTGTCCCGCCTTGAGGAGATGCCCCGCCATCGGCGCGCCCATCAACCCCAGTCCGATGAACGCGAGCTCGTCCGCCATGGGGCCTATCTTAGCCGGGTTGCAGGAAGAAGATGAGCTCGGCGGGGAAGACGGCCTCTTCGACGCGAAAGCCCAGCTCCGCGAAGACCGGAAGCCACGCGGCCCGATAGGTCGCCTCCATTCCCTTGTCCCGGCCGCCGAGCGAGCGCGTCGGGAAGGAGACGACCAGCAGGGGCGCTTGGAGCCGCCCGAGCAACCGCCGCACGGCGCCCGTCTCCTGCCGTTCCAGACTCGGCAGCGCCTTGAAGAGCAGGATCACGTCGGCCTCCGCGCGAAAGCCGGGCGCGAGCAGGTCCGCGCAACGCGCGGCGCCGGGCAGACTCGTCCGCGCGAAGAACTCGTTCAGCAGCGCGGCCAGCCGCTCGTCGAGGTCCACCGCCTCGACCCGGCAGGCCGCGGGCAGCCCCATGAGCGGCCGCGCGAAGGGGTGCAGCCCGCACGCGAGGTCCACGACGACGCGCGGCGCGGGAACGCGGGCGAGGATCGCGCGATACAGCTCCCGCGCAAACGGCAGCCGCTCCGCGGTGGAGGCATGGCAGCGCAGGATCGCCTCGCACCGGACCGCGAGCGCGTCCCCGCCCAGTTCGTCCGGCCAGCCGGCGAGGAGCGCCGCGGCACGGCCGAATCCACCGTCCGCCAGGTACGCCCCGAACGCCTGGTGCAGCTTCCGCTTCGCCGCGTCGAGCGCCGCCCGCCGCGTCGGGTACCGCTCGAGCGCCCGTTCCGCGAACCGCTCCAACGCCTCGGCGCAGACGCTCCCGTACTTCTTCGTCCGCTTCAGCTCCCCCACGAGCCGGTCGCGGTCGGCGACGCTGCCGGTCACGGGCGGGCGCGGAGGCGGTCGAAGAGGCGCGTGAAGAAGCGGAGATTGTGGATCGTGGCCAGGCGCAGCGCGGCGGCGTCCTTGATCGCGAACAGATGGTGCAGGTACGCGCGCGAGTACCGGGCGCAGCACGCGCAGTCGCACCCCGCCTCGACCGGGCCGGACTCGCGCCGGAACCGCTCGTTGCCGATGTTGACCCGCTCGCACCAGTCCCCGGCCAGGCCGGCGGCCGGCCCGCCACGGAAGGTGTAGAGCCGGCCGTGCCGCCCGTCCCGGGTCGGCAGCGTGCAGTCGAAGAGGCGATAGCCCAACGCGTGCGCCGCCACGACGTTCTCGGGCCCTCCGATGCCGAGCGCCAAGCGCGGCATCCCGTCCGGAATCAGCCGCGCCGTCACGCCGACCGCGTCCACCAGACCGCCATCGTCGTCCACCGGCCAGCCGCCGTAGCCATAACCGTCGAAGCCCGCGGCCAGCAGTCCCTCCGCGCACTCCCGCCGCAGCGCGGGATCGTCCCCGCCCTGCACGACCGCGAACAGCTTGGGGACCTCCCCCGCCGGAGGCCGGTCATTCAGCCGCCGCGCGAACTCCGCCCGGCAGCGCAACCCCCAGGCGACGGTGCGCCGGACGCTCTCGCGCTGCTCCGCCGCGGGCGCGCCGGGGTGCGTGCACTGGTCGAGCGTGATGACGACGTCGGTCCCGAGCTGGAGCTGGCGTTCGACGCTCTTCTCCGGCGTCAGCAGCTTCTTCTCCTCGGCGCGGTCGAACCGGTAGGTGAAGCCCTCGTCGGACACGCTGCCCAGCGCCTTGTTCTCCCGCGTCAGGGAATAGGCCTGGTACCCGCCGGAGTCGGTGAAGACCGGGCCGCGCCAGCCCATGAACCGGTGCAGCCCGCCGGCGGCCTCGACCACGGACGCCCCCGGCCGGTGCGCGACGTGCAGCGCGTTCACCATCAATCCCCGGATGCCCGCCCCTTCGAGGTCCGCCGCGTCCACCGCGCGCACCACCGCCCGCGTGGCGTCCGGCAGGAACACGGGCAGGGGCAAGTCCCCGTGGGCGGTCCGCATCGCATCAGGCTCCGGGGACATTAGTTTATTGTATCAAAAATGATACATTACGTGTATGCTCCTCATCGGCCAGCACATCCTCCTCGCCCGTATGCGGGCCGGCGTCACCCAGGAGCAGCTCGCGCGCCGGGCTCTGTTGACGCGTCCCAACCTGTCGGCCATCGAAACCGGCCGGCGCGATCTCATGGTCGGAACGCTGTGCCGGATTGCCCGGGCCCTCGGGATGCCGCCCCATGCCCTCCTGCTGGTCCCTCCAAATCCGTCCACCACCGTCGATGGGCGATCCCGTAGAGCCATCATCCGCGCCGTGGTGTCCGGAAAACGAAACTTGCCGAAGCGCTTGACTCCGCTCGCCGATGCGGTCGCCTACCTCTGCCGACCGGCGCTCGTTGCCAGCGGTGCGTCCGCCGTGAGGCGAGGGTCCCGCCATGCCCTCACCGTCGCACAACTTTCATGGACGAAGTCGCTCCTGATGTCCATCTTTGAGGACGTCAAGCTGCATGTCTTCGGCGTGAAGCCGGCTCGCCCATATGCGAGAAGAGGGGCTCCCCTGCTGAACACCCGCGGTGCCGATCGGCCGGGGATCAGCAAGCGAGCGTGAGGCTTCCGCCAAGCCCGGCCACGGCGAAGACAACCCGGTGTTGACGAAATGGACCAATTGGACCATAATCGGCTCATGAGGCAGCGTGCGGTTTCGCTTTCCACAGCCAAGGCGCAGCTTTCGGCGCTGGTGAATCGTGTCGCGCACGGGGGCGAAACCTTCCTCATCCAGTCGCACGGGCGGCCGAAGGCGGCCCTGATGCCCCTCGACCGCATGGACGCCGGCGAGGTCGCGGCGCGTTCCGCCCGTCTCCGCAAAGCCTTGCGCGCCGCCAAGAACCTTGGTGACACCATCGCCCGCCGGCTCAAGCGGACCGGCAAGGTGTGGACGCCCGTCGTGGATGACTTGCGTGCCTTGCGGCAGCGCATGGCGGAGCCACGCCGATAGCGGTCTGCGTCGACGCCAGCGTAGCGTTGGCGGCCGTCCTGCCGGAATCCGAACGGACGGCCTGCTTGGCGAGGTTCACGTCCTGGCGTGATGACAGCGTACGACTGCTCGCCCCGGATCTCTTCCGCTACGAAGTCCATGCGGTGCTCCATCAGAAGGTCATGCGCGGCGTGCTCACCCCCGCCGAGCGCGGGGCGGCGTGGCAGGTGATCGAGGGATTCGGCATCGAGATGGCCGCCCCATCCGACCTGTGGGTGCGGGCCTGGGAGCTGGCGGACAAGTTCAAGGCGCCCACGACGAATGACATGATCTATCTGGCGCTCGCGGACCTCCGAGGGTGCGAGTTCTGGACGCTCGACCGGAAGCTGGCCCGCTCCGCCGCGCGCAGCCGGATTGCCATCCACACGATCTGACCCGGCGCGCCCGCCCGGCGGCGGATCAGAACTCGAACGTAACGCTCCCGCCGAGGCCGGCCCGGTTGGCGCCGAGCGGGATGAATCCTGTCGCAAGCCGCCAGCTCTTCGAGTCGGCGGAAGCACGTATGCGGCTGTTGATCATTGCGGAAGAGACGGGCGCCGCGATCAGCGAGAATAGGTGCACCCCGATAGCACCGGCTGCGCCACCCAGACCAAGAAATAAATAGGTGTCATCGTAACGATATCCCAAATAGTAATATCCGCCTGAATACAGGATGTTCCCATATCGTTCATTTAGGTTATCCTCTGCTGGTAGTTGGGTCTCAATACGGTCAGCTGTAAGCGATTGATCGTAAAGAAAGAAGCCGGTGACGGCTGTTCCCACTCCGATGAGCCACAAGGATTGGATGAAATAGCCTGTTTTCCGTTGCCCATTGTAATGTTGCCCCCAGCCGGGCAGGACGAGCGAGCGGAAGAACGCACCGGCCGGGGACTTGAGCGCCTTCAAACTCGCGAGCGCCGATTCGCGGGGCGCAACTGGCGTACGATCACCGAACGTCGCGGGAGCCGCATCACCGAACAGCTGCGCCACGAGGTTGTCGGCGGCGACATCGGCGTCATTCACGTCGAACCCCTTGACCTTGGCGGATCGCTCGATCCGGCTGGTCTCCACGTCCACAAGCGAGGCGGTCAGAAAACGGCTGGTGCCGAGCAGCGTGTATTCCCCCACCACCATCTTGCCGACGTTCAGGAGCTTACCCAGCTTGACCGCACAGTCCGAAGCGGTGCAGCC
>CAYHEI010000012.1:15038-18234 GCA_964355385.1 uncultured bacterium
ACGCCTGCTCGGCCAGGATCTTGTCCATGTTGCGTTTCTCGACCACGTTGGCCTTGCCCGACCGCACCACCGCGGACCGCACGAATCCCGAGATGGCCACCGCCTCGCTCGCGGGGGCGTTGGAGGGCGAGAAGTCCAGCACGGCGACGTTGGTGGAGGGGGCGTCGGCACGGACGGTGCCGGCGAGAAACAACGCAACGATCAGCGCGACACGAGACACCCTCACGTCGCCCATCCTACCACCCCCTCACCCTCCCCTCTCCCCCCAGGAAGGGGGAGAGGGTGAAGATCAGGAACTACCGCTTCCGGATCGCTCCCGAGCGGTTGAAGAGGACCGCGACGACGATCATGGCCGCAGCGAAGCCCGCCGTGCCGTAGCGGACGGCGGGCGAGAGGTCCTGGATGATGACCGGAACGATCAGGAGCGCGACGAGATTCATGACCTTGATGAGCGGGTTAAGCGCGGGACCCGCGGTGTCCTTGAACGGATCGCCGACCGTGTCGCCGATGACCGACGCCTTGTGCTCTTCGGTGCCCTTGCCCCCGAACAAGCCGTCCTCGATCGTCTTCTTGGCGTTGTCCCACAGACCCCCGGTGTTGGCCATGAAGACCGCCAGGAGCTGGCCGGTCAGGATCGCGCCGACGAGGTAGCCGCCGAGCGCGGGCGCGCCCAGCAGGAACCCGGTGAAGACCGGGGCGCCGAGCGCGAGCAGGCCGGGGCCGAGCAATTCCTTCTGCGCCGCGGCCGTGACGATGTCCACGCACCGCCCGTACTCGGGCAGCTGGGTCCCCTTCATGATGCCGGGGTACTTGCGGAACTGCCGGCGGACTTCCTCCACGACGAAGAAGGCGGCGCGGCCGACGGCCTTGAGCATGAACGCCGAGAAGAGGAAGGGCACCGCGCCGCCGATGAGGAGCCCGATGAAGACCCGCGGGTCGTTGACCTGGATCCCGATGGCCCCGAGCTGCCCCTCGTCGATGAACGAGCGGAAGAGCGAGACGGCGGCGATGACCGCCGTCGCGATGGCCAGTCCCTTGGTGAGCGCCTTGGTGGTGTTGCCGATCGCGTCCATCCAGGACAATGCCCGGTTGGCGGTGGGGTTCTTGGTCTTGGACATCTCGAAGATGCCGTGGGCGTTATCGGTGATCGGACCGAACGTGTCCATGGCCAGGACGAACCCGGTCGTGGTCAGCAGGCCCAGCCCCGCCAGCGAGATGGCGAACGCGGAGAGCGCGAAGCTCTCCGGGAAGAGCCACAGGGAGAACGCGATCGTCCCCGCGATGACCAGAATGGCCCACACGGACGACTCCATCCCCTCGGCCATCCCGCCGATGAGCATGGGGGCCGGGCCGGAGCGCGTGGCCTGGGTCGTTTCGCGGACCGGGCGGTACTTCGGATGCACGAAGTAGTTCGTGAGCCCCAGCGTCACCAGGGCCAGCACCAGCCCGCTGATCCCGGCGGCCGCGAACCGGTAGTCCGGCTGGCCCGTCAGCGGATCGAGCAGGTAGTAGCGGTTGGCCGCGATGATGCCGGCGGCCGCCGTGAGGGCGGCCACGCCGAACCCGATGTTGATGGGCCGCATCGGATCGGACATCTTACCCTCGCGCGGCCGCACGGACCAGACGCCCAGGATCGAGGCGACGACGCCGACGGCGCGCACCAGCAGGGCGAAGATGACCAGGCTGAGGGCGAACTGCGGCGCGCCGGTTCCGTAGCGCGCCGCCAGGCCCGGGTCGAGCTGGGTCGCGGCGGCCAGGATGATCGCGGCGACCAGCGTGACCTCATAGGATTCGAACACGTCCGCCGCCATGCCCGCGCAGTCCCCGACGTTGTCTCCCACGTTGTCCGCGATCGTCGCGGCGTTCCGGGGATCGTCCTCGGGGATGTTGTGCTCGACCTTGCCCACGAGGTCCGCGCCGACGTCGGCCGCCTTGGTGTAGATGCCGCCGCCCACGCGCATGAAGAGGGCCACGAGCGAGCCGCCGAATCCGAACCCGACCAGGACCTTCATCGCGTTCTCCTGGAACACGAGGAAGATGACCGTCGCGCCCAGCAGCCCGAAGCCGACGGTGAACATGCCGGAGACCGTGCCGGCGTTGAACGCGAGCTTCATCGCGCGGGAGGGGCTCGTCAGCGCGGCGTGCGCCGCCCGGACGTTCCCCCGCACGGCGAGCATCATGCCGACGAAGCCCGCGCCGTAGGAGGCCGCGCACCCCGCCAGGAACGCGCCCGCGACTCCGAGCGCCAGCGTGTTGCCGCCCGGCAACCCGCCGTACAGGTTCGCGTACAGGAGGTACAGGATCACCGCCATGGCGGCGACGAACCAGATCATCACCCGGAACTGGCGGCGCAGATAGGCCATCGCGCCCTCCCGGATCGCCTGCGCGACCGCCTGCATCCGCGCGCTGCCCGCGCTCGCGCTCATCACCCGCCAGGCCAGCCAGCCGCCGTAGGCCAGCGCGACGAAGGCCGAGGCGAGCACCCACCACAGCAGCTGCAAGTCGAGACCCGCGATCGGGGGCAGGACGATCTTGGCTTCGTTCATCGGTTACTCCAGGTTTGCGAACGCCTCGTTCCAGTGCGCCAGCAGACCGTCGAGACGACGGACCCGGCCTTGCAAACTCCAGTACGTTAGCATGGAAGGCACGCCCGCGACCATGGCCCCGCCGAGCATGACGCCCGCGAGGGCGTCGCCCGTGGCGCCCCCGAGCGCGAGGCCGTAGAGCCCGATGCCGGACAGCAGGACCGGAACGACGCAGCCCGCGCGCAGCCCGCCGCCGGACACCGAGTGCAACGACGCCTGGAGAGACCGCAGCTCCATGCCGGCGTCGCGGACGATCGCCGGGCCGAGCGCGGCGGCCGGGACGTCCGGAGGCGTTTCGGACCCGAGCCGCGCCGCCAGCCCGTTCAGGCGGCCCGCGCGGACCGCCCCCTGGCCGACGCCCACCGCGGCGGCGAGGAACCCGACGTAGGCGAGCGGCGTCAACACGGGATGGTCCGCGTGGTACCCGCCCCAGCCGGACGCGAGATACGCCGCGGCCGACGCCCCGGCGAACACCCAGAGCCAGGCGGCCGTGCGCGCCCGGTCGGCCTCTTCGCCGAACCCCGCGCGCGCCTCCGCGGCGACGGCGGCCCGATCCGGAGGCGCCGCCGCCGCCCCGTCGCCGCCGCGCGCGGCGCGCCGCGCCGCCCGCG
>CAYHEI010000013.1:0-5927 GCA_964355385.1 uncultured bacterium
CGCGCTGCTCGTCGTGCTTCCACGCGACCGTCCCGTCCGCGAGAGACAGCGACCAGACATGGAACGCCTCGTCCGACACGTACGCGCGCTGCACCGCGACGAGCGCTCCACCCTTCAACGGCTTCGGGCTGGCGTACTCCCACGCCAGCGCGAACGGCGGGGCGACCATCACCCCGGGCAGGTAGCTGGTCCGCCCCTGGCTGGCGTACCCGGTGGTCCAGTCCTCCGCGCGAACGGAACCGGCGCCGACGGCGGCGATGATGATGACGGCGAGCCTTCCGAACGACGCGATGGTGCTCATGCGAAACCTCCTCCTTTAGCTGTTGCTGCCCTGCAATCCCCTCGGCGTTCATTATATACAATGGTGTCAATCCGATGCAGCGTCCCACGGTGCTCCTCCTCGCGCTGGCCGCCCAACTCGCGTCCCGCCCGGCGTTCCCCATGCCGCCCGAGGTGGAGGCGCTCGCGCGGCAGGGCCAGTCCCACCTCTACAACCTCGAGTTCAGCGAGGCCAGCGCGGCCTTTCAGCAGCTCCGCCGCCTCGCGCCCCGGCACCCGGCCGGGCCGTTCCTCCTGGGCGCCGCGGCGTGGTGGAAAGCCCGGTACACCTTCCAACTTCCCACGGGCGACTCCTCGCGGGCGGTGTCCAAGACGCTCGGCGAGGCCGCCGGCCTCGCGCGGAAACTGGCGGCTTCCCCGGCGACCGCGTGCGAGGGGAAGTTCTTCCTGGGGGGCGCTTTGGGCTTGCAAGCGCACTGGGAACTGCTGCAAGGCCACTACCTCACCGCGGCGCGCGAGGCACGCGAGTCCGTGCGCGTCCTCGGCGAGCTGGAGTCGTGCACGTCGTACGCCGACGAGGCCCGCTACGGCCTCGGTCTCTACGGCTACGAGGCCTCGCGCCTCCCCTGGGAGATGCGCTGGGTGAGCACGTTCGTCATCGGGGGATTCAGCAACAAGCGGGACGCCCTGGTGAAGCTGGAACGCGCCGCCGAACACGCCCGGTACGTCCGCTCCGACGCGCAGGCCATCCTCGCCTATGTCTTCTCCGCCTACGAACCCGATGCGCCGCGCGCGCTCGCCTGGGCCGCGAAGCTGCGCGGGGAGCGGCCGGACTCCCCCGTGGCGCACACGATGGTCCTGGAAGCGCTCTCCGTCGGGGCGCGGTTCGAGGAGCTGCTGGTGGAGTCCGCCCGGGACCACGCCCGGGCGCGGGAGCCGGGATCCTCGTTCGCCTCCGAAGCGGCGACCTACCGCTACTTTCAGGGATTCGCGCTCCTCGGCCTCCGGCGGACCGACGAGGCGCTCGAGGCGTTCTCCGCGGTCGTGCGGATGGAGGGCCGGCCGGTGTGGATCGTGTCGGCGCTCCTGCGCCGGGGCTGCGCCTACGACCTCCTCGGGCGCCGGAAGGAAGCGCTGGCGGACTACCGGGCGGTGCTGAGGCGGCGCGACGCCTGGGGGCAGGCCCGGCGGGCCAAGAAGTAGCTCACGCGGTGGTTCACCTGGAAAGACCTCCCGGGCGATCTCGGTCCGCGCGGCAGCGCGCTATAATGCTCCGCTCATGAGCCCCATGGACACGGGATCGAGGATCATCACCGCGGGAGGCCGTCGCGTCGCGATCGGCAGCCACGCGGGCAAGACGGTCTACCTGGCCGCCGACCACCGGGGATTCGCGCTCAAACAATGGCTGCGGGGAAGGCTGCGCCGGCTCGGCTGGAAGGTGGTGGATACGGGGGCGCACTCCCCGGCCCGCACCGACTATCCTCTCGTCACGCTGCGCGCCGCCCGGCGCGTGGGGCCCGGCGAGGGCCGCCGGGCCGTCGCCATCGGTCTGTGCGGATCGGGCATCGGGGTCTGCATCGTGGCCGCCAAGGTTCCGGGCGTGCATCCCACGAGCCCGCTGTCCGTCGCGGCGGCGCGGGAGACACGCAGCCACAACAACACGAATTTTCTCGGGCTGTCGGCGGACACCCTCTCGCGGCAGAAGGCGCTCGCGATCGCCCTGGCCTGGTTGCGCGAGCCTTTCTACGGCGATCCCATCCGCGACGCGCCCTACCTACGCCGTTTCCTGCAGACCGCGCGCCTCGACGGGCCCCGAAAATAAAATCGGACCGGGGCGACCCCCGGTCCGATTTCGACTGTCGAGAAGGACGGTCGAACTAATTCGACGCCGTGGTCTTCTCGGTCCGTGCCTCGGCGGACGCGGCCTTCAGCCCGCACATCACTCCGCACGACTCCTTCAGCGAGGCCACCGCCTCGGGCGAGCCGCCCGAGAACACGGTCATGACCCCGTTGCTGAGCTCCACGCTCTCGTACTTCACGTCCTGCGCGCGCAGCGCCTTGTTGAACGCCGTGCAGTCCTTGCAGAACTTCTTACCCGAGCCGTCGGAAGCCAGTCCCTCGACCGCCGTCCAGCGTTCCGCGTTGACCTTCCGGATCGCCTCGAGCGTGCCCGCGGCCCCGGTCGAAATCACCGCGTAGCCGGACTTGAGCTTCACGACCTCGACCTTCGCTCCGGCCGCCTCGAGCGCCGAGCGCGTCTTGAACAGCGCCTCGCAGCCCGCGCAGTCCTTCACGCCCTTCGCCGCGCACTTGGCCATGTCGTGCTTGCAGCCGGTCGCACCGGCCTCGCCGGTCGCGCCCGCCGACGCGGACCCGCCCTTCGCACCGCATCCGGCCTTCGCCGCGGCCTCATGCCGCGGACAGCCCTCACCGGCCAGCGCATGCCCCGCAAGGGCCACGACGCCGGCCACCATCACCGCCAATACCATTCGCATTCTGTTAAGTCTCCCGCCCCAATGGGGCCGCTTTGATTTCGGGTTGCCCCGATTCGCGTTCCAGCCTCATTATATAACGTGCTAGGGTAAAGGACATCATCATGCGCGGCGCATACCGGATCCTCACCGTTCGTGGCATCCCGATCAAGCTCCACTGGACCTTCCTGGCCTTCTTCCTCTTCGCCATCGGACTGAACACGGCGCAGGAAGGGCCGGCGGAAGCGGCCTGGTGGGCCCTGATCATCGCCCTGCTGTTCGCCTTCGTGACCCTGCACGAGCTGGCCCACGCCGTGGTGGCCCAGCGGTACGGCCTGGCCGTCCGGGAGATCATCCTGCTGCCCGTGGGCGGGATCGCGCAGCTCGAACGCATCCCCGAGAATCCCCGGCAGGAGGCCGCGATCGCCATCGCCGGTCCGGCCTTCAACTTCGTGGTGGGCGCCGCGCTCTTCGCCTTCATCTACTGGCTGCCGGGCATCGAATTCGACGTCCTCAACGCGGGCAACAATCCCGACATGTTCACCCGCGGAACGGTGTACCTCTTCCAGGTGAACGTCATGCTCGCGCTCTTCAACCTCCTTCCGGCCTTCCCCATGGACGGTGGAAGGCTGCTGCGCGCCGCGCTCGTGGCCTCGGGCCAGCCCTACGCGCGGGCCACGTCCTCGGCGGTGGTCGTCAGCAAGGTCTTGCTGGTCATGCTCGGCATCGCCGCGGTCGCCTACCGCAACCCGATGCTGGCGGCCATCGCCGTGGTGCTTTGGATCTCGGCGACGGGCGAGGAGACGTTCGTGCGCGCCCGCGCGGCGGTGCGCGGCCTCAACGCGGGCCACCTGCTGCCGCAGCGGCCGGTGGGCGTCGAGCCCGAGACGACGCTCGGCGAGCTCCTACCGCTCCTGCTCTCCTCGGAACAGCGGGATTTCCCGGTCATCGTCCGCGGAAGGCTCGCCGGGGTCGTGTGCCATGCCGATCTCGTCGGCGCGCTGCGCGCGGACGGCGGCAGCGAGACCCCCGTGGAGCGCATCATGCGCCCGCCCCTCGCCGTCGCGCCGGACGACTCGCTGGCGGCGGTGGCGGCCCGGCTCGACGCGCACCATGCGTCCGTCGCCTGCATCCTGCGCAACGGCAAGCTGCTCGGCCTCGTGTCCCGCGCGACGCTGCACCGGATCGCCGGCCTGCTCGACGGCGCATGATCTCGCCCTTCGCGGCCTAGCATGACCCGGCCCCCCTCCGCGCTCGGCGCCGCCGTCCAATGGACGCTCGTGGCCACCGCGTACGCCCTCCCCCTCGTCGTCCTGCCGGGCTGGGTGGCCGACGCCGTCGAGGGCCCCAAGCTGGCGTGGCTCGCCCTCGCGACGGCGCTCCTGGGCGGCATCGCGCTCGCCCGCGTGCTGCTGTGGCGCGAACCGGCCTGGCCCGCGACGCCTCTCGTCCTCCCGCTCCTGACGTTCGCCGCCTGGGCGGGGGCCGCGGCGCTCGGGGCGGAGGCGCGGGCCCCGGCCGCCGAGGCCTTCCTGTATCTCACGGCCCTGGTCACCACCGCCCTCCTGGCCGCGTCGGCGGCCGCCCGCCCGGGCCGCGCGCCCCCGCGCCTCACGGCCGCCGCGATCGTCGCGCTCTACGGCTTGGGCCAGTACGTCGGCTTCGAACCGCTGCCCTGGGCGTCGCACTTCAAGCCGCGCATCTTCGCGACACTCGGCAACCCCGTCTTCCTGGGCGGGTTCATGGCCGTCGCCTTCCCGCTGGCCTTCGCCCGCTGGCTGACCGCGGAGCGCGAGGAGACGAAGGATCTGCTGACCCTGCTGCTGGGCGCGCTGGGGCTCGCCTGCTACCTGACCTGGACCCGCGGCTCCTGGCTGGCCGTGCTGGGGTCCAGCGTCGTGGTGCTCGGCGTCCTGGCGGCGGACGCGCGCGGCCGGGCCGTGCTCACGGCTAATCGCGCCTGGCTGCTCGCGCTGGCCATCGCGGGCGTGGTGGCCGGCTCGATGGTCAGCTCGACCCAGGTGCTCGGCAACGCGCCGGTTCCGGTGGCTGACCGCCTGCGCGACGCCTTCAACCCCCGCGGCTACTCGTTCCGTTTCCGCCTCGTCACGAACGAGGTCGCGCTGCGCATCGCGCGCGACCACCCCCTCCTGGGAGGGGGGCCGGGCAACTTCCCGGTGGCCTACCCCGGCCGGCGGCTCGGCACGCGCGCGGCCGCGTCCTCGCCGGAGCACTTCTTCGCAAGCCAGGAAGCCTACGCGCACGACGACCACGCCCAGATCCTCGCGGAAACGGGCGTGATCGGGCTCGGTCTGTGGCTCTGGCTGCTGGCGGCGGCGTTCCGCTGGGCCTGGTCCCGCTGGCGCCGGGAAGACTGGCTCGGGCTCGCCGCCATCGGGTGCCTCGCCGGACTCGCGCTGGACGGCCTGCTGAACTTCCCGCTCCGCATCGCCCCGACGGCATGGATGGGCTTCACCGTGCTGGGCCTGCTCGGCGCGGACCCCGATGCGCGCCGCGCCCCGACCCGCCGCGCCGGTCCCGTCTGGCGTCCGCTCGCCGCTGCGGCGCTGATCGCCGCCTGCGGCGGCGCCGTGGTTCATCCCGTGTACGCCCGCCTCACGGCGGACCACTACCTGCTCGAGGGCGACCGGCAGGTGGGCTACAACAACTACGAGATGGCCTCGGTGTACTACGGCATGGGCGCCGAGCGCGCACCGACCGACCGCTTCCTGGCATTCCGCTCGTCCGTCGCGCTGTACCGCTCCGCGCGGTTCGAATGGTACGGCCAGACGCTGGACCGTGCGCTCAAAGGCGCCCGCCGCGCCGAAGCCCTCGGCTATCGCGACGAGAACGTCCAAAAACATTTGAGCGACATCTTCGCCCGCAAGACCAGCCTGCCGAAGACCATGGCGGCCTTGGAGCGCGCCTACGCACTGCATCCGCGGCGCAGCGACATCGCCAACAACTTGGCGTACTACTTCGCGGAGTCCGGCACCCGGCTCGACGAGGCGCTGCGGCTCACGCGGGAAGTCGTCGCGCGGGAGAAGGGCGACCCCATCTTCCTCGACACGCTCGGCTGGGTGGAATACAAGGCCGGGCACCGGGCGGCGGCCGAAGCCGCGCTGCAGGCGGCGCTCAAGGCGCTGCGCACGGCCGGAGCGAACCCGGCGACCGCCG
>CAYHEI010000013.1:5937-18001 GCA_964355385.1 uncultured bacterium
CCCGGTCCCGCCTTCTTCTCATCCACAGCACGGCCGACCGACGCGCCGACGCGCGGCGCGAGGTGGAGGAACATCTCGCGAAGGTGCGTTCCGGATCGTGACAGCGCCCCTCGCGCCCCGGTCCGGCTCCAGCGAGTCTTCGAGCGGTCAACACCCTTCCGCTGCCGAGCGCGTTCCTGCGCGCTATGAGCCCAAGGAGGTCGAGGGACGGACCTACGCCGCGTGGATGGCGGCCAAGGCGTTCGCGGCGGAGGATCCCGCGACGTCGAAGCAGGAGCCGTTCGTCATCGCGATTCCCCCGCCCAACGTCACGGGCTCGCTGCACCTGGGGCACGCGCTGAACAACACGTTGCAGGACATCCTCATCCGCTTCGCGCGCATGCGCGGGAAGAACGCCTGCTGGATCCCCGGCGTGGACCACGCCGGGCTGTACACGCAGGTCGTGGTCGAGAAGGAGCTGAAGAAGGAAGGCAAGACCCGGCACGACCTGGGGCGCGAAGCCTTCATCGGAACAGTGTGGGAATGGAAGCAAAAGTACGGCGACCGGATCGTCGAGCAGCTCAAACTGATGGGCTGCTCCTGCGACTGGGACCGGCAGCGGTTCACGTTGGACGAGGGGTTCACCCGGGCGACCCGGGAGCACTTCGTCCGGCTGTACCGCGCGGGCCTGATCTACCGCGGCGAGCGCATCACCAACTGGTGCCCGCGCTGCCAAACCGCGCTCTCGGATCTCGAAGTGAAGCACCTGGACCGGAAGGGCTCGCTCTGGCACGTGCGCTACACGCTCACGGGCGGTGGCGAGGTCATTCTGGCCACCACCCGGCCCGAGACGCTGCTGGGCGACACCGCCGTGGCCGTCCATCCGGAGGACGAACGCTACGTGGGGCTCGTCGGCCGGACCGCGATCCTCCCGCTCCTGCACCGCGAGATCCCCGTCATCGCCGACAGCTTCGTGGACAAGGCGTTCGGAACGGGCGTCGTGAAGATCACGCCCGGGCACGACCCCAACGACTTCGAGATCGGGCAGCGGCACCAGCTGCCGATCGTGAACATCCTGAACCGCGACGCCACGTTGAACGAGGCGGCGGGACCGTATGCCGGGCTCGACCGCTTCAAGGCGCGGGACCGGGTGGTCGCCGACCTGGAAGCGCAGGGCCTCCTCGTGCAGACCGAGCCGCACACCAGCCCCGTCGGCCACTGCGAGCGGTGCGAAACGATGCTCGAGCCCATCGTCACCAAGCAGTGGTATATGAAGATGAAGGGGCTCGCGGACCGGGCCGTCGCCGCCGTGGAGCGGAAGGACATCGTCCTCCTCCCGGACAACATGCCCGCGATCTTCAACGAGTGGATGCGCAACATCCAGGACTGGTGCATCAGCCGCCAGACCTGGTGGGGCCACCGCATCCCGGTCTGGCACTGCGCCAAGGGGCACTACACGGTGCCCGCGTCGGGCGGCGCGCCCGATCCCACCGTGTGCGGAGAATGCCGCGAGCCGGTGACGCAGGACCCCGATACGCTCGACACCTGGTTCACCTCGTGCCTGTGGCCGTTCGGGATCCTCGGCTGGCCGGACGAGCAACGGTTCAGCGCCGCCAAGGCGGCCAAACTCTACCCGACGACCATCCTGGTGACCGGCTGGGACATCCTGTTCTTTTGGGTTTCAAGGATGATCATGATGGGACTGCACTACACCGGCGAAGCCCCGTTCCGCACCGTGGTGCTCAACTCGCTCGTCGCCGACCCCGAGGGGAAGAAGATGAGCAAGTCCAAGGGCAACGTGATCGATCCGCTGGACCTGTTCGACCGGTTCGGCACGGACGCCTCCCGCTTCGCGCTGACGAGACTGGAGACGCTGCGGGAAACCATCCGCGTGTCCGAGGAGCGCGTCGAGCACGGCCGCAACTTCATGAACAAGCTCTGGAACGCGGCGCGCTTCACGCTGGGCGAGCTGGAAGGCTTCACGCCGTCCGCGCAGCCGCCCGCGAATCTCTCCCTGGCCGACAAGTGGATACTCAGCCACGCCGCGTTCGCCTCGGATCAGGCCACGGGGCTGCTCGCACGATACGAATTCGGCTCGTACGCCCTGCTCACGGAGGAGTTCGTCTGGCACTCGCTCTGCGACACGTACATCGAGCTGGCCAAGCCCGCGCTGAAGGATGCGGCCACCCGGCCGGCTGCGCAGTGGACCCTGTGGCGCGTCCTCGATACGACGCTCAGGATCATGCACCCGGCGGTCCCGTTCGTGACCGAGGAGATCTGGCAGCGGCTGCCGCACCTCCCACCCGCGGCGAAGTTTCTCATGCTCGAATCGTGGCCGGCGGGACCAGCCTTCACGGACGACGCCGCCAAAGCGCTGGTCGGCTCCGCCATCAATGTCGCCGAGCAGATTCGCGCGCTGAAGCACGAACAGGGACTCGCGACCAACCAGGAAGCTGAGGTCGCCGTGCTGCCGGCCGATCCCGACGCGGCGCGGCAGCTCACGGAAGCCCTGCGCCTGGGATACGTGCAGACCTTGACCCGGGCGACGGTACGGGTGATGACGAACGGCGACGCCCCACCCCAGCCCAGCGTGAGCGCGGTCATCCCGGGGTACACGCTGCACCTCAAGCTGGAGGTCCCCGCGGATCCTGCGGCGGAGCGGCAGCGGCTCGTGAAGGAACGCGACGCGCTGCAGACGCTCCTGAACAAGACGCGCGGCACGCTCGCCAACGCGGACTACCTGGCCAAGGCGCCCCCCGCGCTGGTGGCCGATTCGCGCAAGAAGGCCGAAGACTACGCGGCGCGCCTGGCGCGCTTGGCCGAGCGCCTCCGGCAGCTCGCCTGAGCGCCGCGGCGCATCCCCTTCACCTGCGGCCCGGCGAACGGGCGGTCGTCATCCACGCGGACGATATCGGCATGTGCGCGGCCACGCTGCCCGCGCTGGACCGGCTCGCGGCGTGCGGCCTCCCCCTCTCCGCGAGCGTGATGGTCCCCTGCCCGTGGTTTCCGGCCGTCGCCACCTGGTGCCGTGCGCACCCGCGCCTGGACATGGGAGTCCATCTCACGCTGACGTGCGAGTGGCGGGACTACCGCTGGGGGCCGGTCTCGACCCGCGATCCCCGCACCGGCCTGCTGGACCCCGCGGGCTACTTCCACGCCACCTATCAGGACGCCGTCCGGCGCATCCATCCCGCCGCCGCGGCGCGCGAGCTGGCCGCGCAGGTCACGTGGGCGCTCGCGGCCGGCATCCGCGTCTCGCACCTGGACGACCACATGGGGGTGATCCACCACCCCAAGTTCCAGCGCGCCTACAGCGCGCTCGCTCGTCGGCACAAACTCGCCGCGCTCTTGCTCAAGCGCGGCTGGTGGGCGGGACCCGGCGCGGGCCACGCCGCGCTCTTCGATCATGCCGGCGGCATGCCGCTGGACCGGCCCGCCGACCGACTGAACACCGCGAAGCGCGCGCTCGACGCGCTTCCGCCCGGCCTCACGCACTTCTTCATCCATCCCGCCGCCGACACGCCCGAGCTGCGCGCGATCGCGCCCGATTGGCGCGCCCGCGTCGCCGATCTCGAAACGTTCTCCTCCCCCGCGTTCGCCCGGCACCTGCGCCGCCGCGGCATCCGCGCCGTCCGCTACCGCGAGTTGCGGGCCGCGTTGTGGCCACCATCTCGGTTGCCACGAAGGTAGCGCCTACACCTGGTGGAAGCGATGGCCACCCACGTGGTATCGCTCCAAGGACGATTCACCGAGAGCGGAACGGAGTTTGCCGTCATCCAGTTCATTCCCAAGCCAAACGCCGGAAACCGAGCATTGACATCGATATCCCTGACGGTCACCATCGACCTCGCCCGCTCCGTCGTGACCAAGAACGATGAATTCGTCACGGATGAGAATCAGAACGAGGAAGTCTTCGACGACATCCCTCTGATCTCGCTTTACGAATACACCCGCATATCCGGCACCAACGTATTGACCGGCTTCGAAACGATTCGGGACGAACGACTGACGTATGGAACGCCGCCAGAGGTGCCGGCCGCCGATGGAATGCGATATCAGTTCGCTCCCTATCAGAAGCACGAATCCGATACCTTCACCCGCCTCATGTTGAACCCGCCGTTGAGCGCGTCGGAGTTCATGCTGCCGAGGATCCCACGGTGAAGCGGGGGAGCGTGTGGGCATGGGGGCGTGGGTTGCTCCTCGCGTCGGCGCTCGCCCTGCCCGCAGGGCCGACGTTGAGCGACGAGTATGTGAATCCGTTGACTGCCGTGGGGCGCTTCCTCGACATGGACGGCAGTCGTTTGTCGCCGGACATTCCCGCAGGCTCGATCGCCCTCTACGCCGGCGGGATTATCCCGGTGGCAACCCGACCGTTCGCGCGGTTGGGGCCTGAGTATGGGATCGAACTGCGGCGACGGAGGTGGGTGTTCCAGTTCGGAACGTACAAGGGACGGTTCCGAGACCTGCTGTTGGTGCCGGGAGATGTGCATTGGCCGGATGGGGACGCGATCCAGCGTGCTGACTCCCTCGCCTTTGCGACGAGGACGAAGCTGAACGCATTCACTTGTAGCGTCGGCATCGCTTTCGATGGGTGGGCGGGGACTTTCGTTGTCCTCTCGGCTGGAATTGACATTGCAGCAAAGGCGCGGTTCATCACCAATGTCGGTTATCACGGTCTACACGAGTCGCTGGAGATTCGCCGAGGGCCTTTGAGTATCTGGTCCTCACTCAGGCAATTCTGGGGTGGTCCATACGATGTACCGGGGAGTCCGGATGAGGTTAGATCCACCTACCTCGTTTTTGGGCTGCGATTTTCGACCTACCTGTTCCCCCTCGGTTTCTCCGGGCGAACCCGTTGATGTCGACTGGGTGTCACATCCCATCAGTGCTTGCCCTGGAATCCGTCATGCTCCCGTGCTTCCTGACGGCGGCCCTGTTGATGACGACAGTGGAATCGACATGCATAAAGGCACCTCCGCCGCTCGTGGCAGATCATGTTACATTGGGATCGCCCCATGGCACGTGTGCTGATATTGGTTCTAACGGTCATGCTCGTCCTGTCGACCAAGCGGGCATATTCCGGGGGGACAGATCCGATCGCCCTGCGCGTCCTGCGCGATCTCCAGGCCCAGAACGAGCTTACCGAGACTGTCCAGGCCAGCCTGGTCCAGATTCACTCCCAAGTGATCAACGGACAGATCGTCCCGACGCTTCGCATCACCGCGGACTATGCCTATGCCAAACCGCGCCGTTTGCGGATCAGTCTGCTGAAGATCGAAAGCTATGCGCCGCCGGATTTCATCGAACGCTTGGACGTGAGCGACGAAGCAAAGCCGCGCGTCATGCTCTTCACCGAAAAGGGGACCATCACTTACGATCCCGCGACGGGCGAGGTGCTGGAACGACTTCCCGATCTCCCCGCCGACATGCTCTATTACTTCAATCGAACGACCGGGTTGATGGCGGCGCTTCCATTCCACGACATCACGGTCGTCGGCCGGTTCGTTCAAGACGGCCGCGAGCATGTGGCGCTTAGGATTGTTCCCCATGCCAACGCGGGCAGCAAGGCGCTGACCTCGAGGGACCTCACCCTGACCATCGACGACGTTCGGCATGTCATCGTGAAGGCCGAGGAACTCATTACGGACACGAACGAGGAGGGCAAGCAGTTCGACGACTTGCCGCGTGTCGCCGTCTCGCAATTCGTGGCAATCGAAGGCATTCCGGCCTTGAGCCACCACGAGGAGATTTGGGACGAGCGTGTCACGTATGGCTCACATCCCGAGGTTCCTCCCAGCCAAGCGGTGAGCCATTCGTTCGTTCCATACCTGCACCAAGTTGAAGACAGCTACGACAATCTCATTCTGAACGCAGCGGTGTCGCCGACCATATTCCTTGCTCCCAGTCATCCATGAGGATGACCGTCTGCATCGTGCGCGCGCTTACGGCGCTGATCTTGGCGCGCTCGACCGTGTCCGCCGACGACTTCAGCCAGACCAACCCCGTAAGGGATTCCCAGGAGCAGCCGTTCTCGATTCTCCGCTACCTCACGCCGCCATCGCGGCTTGATGTTCCCGGATTGGTTGGGAGTCTGACCATCGGCAAAAACGTCCATGCCACGGACTGGCGAAAGGCGGAATCGCAGTTTGGAATCGAGTTGCGCTACCGATACCTCCTGTTCGATCTCGCCCTGGCCCAGGGCGACTTTCGTGAGATGTTGGCCACGCCAAACTCTGATCCCTACGGCTTTCATCGAGGTAAACGCATTGGGAATCTTGCTGGGAACGTTGGCCTGACGATTTCCAAGGTATGGGACGTCTTGATGATCCCGTTCGTCGGGGGGGGAGTTCCGCATATCAGGGCGACCTCAGGGGAAATGTGTTCAGCGAGTCGCATGTCGGTATTGAGTTTCGGTGGTCGGTACTGGAAGTATTTTACTTGCGGCGTGACCTGGAAACATTTATCCAAACAGGCCGGAGCCGCTACGGCCTGCTCGGCTTCCGCTGGCACATCCCCATTGGCGATTGGCGGCTGGATGACCATCTGCCCGAGCCGGCCACGACGACGGTCCTGCCCAGCTTGAAGCGCCACCATCCAAGTTTGGGATGTCTCTGGATTGCAGCAGTCGCCGCGTGGTGGGGAGTCACGGCCGGGCGATGAGTCCACTGACCGGCCTATCCCGCGGGCGATATCGCCTGGGATGCTGCCTGCTGTGAGCATCATGTCCCGAACGACCATCGTGTTTTCGGTGTTGATCGTGGCGAGCCCCGCAGTGCATGCGGATGCCCCTGACCTGGCCGCGACGGCAGGGCCTGCCGCGGAAGAATCATTTTCGATCATCCGGTACTTGACGCCGCCATCGCGACTTGATGTTCCAGGATTGGTTGGCAGTCTGACCATCGGAGAAAACGTCCACGCCAAGGACTGGCGGATGACCGAGTCGCAGCTTGGAGTCGAACTACGGTACCGATACCTCTTGTTCGACCTCGCCTTGGCCCAAGGTGATTATCATGAAGTGTTGGCTACACCGAACCCCGATCCCTACGGCTTTCATCGCGGTGACCGAATTGGAAATCTTGTTGTTGAGGTTGGCTTGTCGGTCGCCAAGCTACATGATTTCTTGGTCATTCCGTTCGTTGGCGGTGGCAGCAATGCCGACGGTTTAGGGAGCACTTTCGGCGAATCTCATGTGGGGGTCAAGCTACGGTGGTCCTCACTGGAAGCAGTGTGGTTGCGGCGCAATCTGAGAGATCACTTGAATTCGGAGCAAAGCATCTACAGTCTAGTCGGATTCCGCTGGCACATTCCCATTGGAGATTGGAGGCTAGACGACCCGCTTCCCGAGCCGACCACGACGACTGTTCTGCCGAGCCTGTCGCGCGGACGATACCGGCTGGGATGTTGTCTCCTGTGAGAATATTGGGGTTTGCATGGGCGACTGCCTTGGCCCTGAGCGGAGCGTCAGCTTACGCCGACAGCTCGGAATTGGTCGATCAGATCGGCTTGACGGCGGCGTGGAAGACGACGAAAGGGCGACCCTCTGTCGTGGTCGCCGTGGTGGACAGCGGGATTGACGGCCGACACCCCGGGCTCAAGAACAAACTCACCACAGGGACAAGCGGATCGCGGGATTCTGACGACCTGACCGATCGAGTTGGCCATGGAACCCAGCTCGCGAGCATCGTCGCGAGGGTTGCACCGGATTGCCGGCTGCTCTCGGTCAAGATTGCGGTCACCGTGGCGCAGTTCACGGCAAGCCGGATGGCGGCGGCCATCGCCAGGGCCGTTGACCGCGGCGCAAACGTGATCCTGATCGGCTGCGCCACGCCGGTCGACGATCTACTGCTCCGCCAGGCGGTCGAGCACGCCCTGGCACGGGGGATACCCGTAATCGCGCCTGTTGGGAATGGAGGCAATTCGGCGGTGATGGCACCCGCCCGGTATCCCGGTGTGATCGGCGTGGGTGCGGCGGACGATCTCGGGGCGCGCGAGGAATTCAGCAACCGGGGATTCGGGCTGACGCGGTGCGCTCCCGGCCGAAACATTCCGACCGCTGAACTCGGGGGCACGACGGTGTTCGCAGAAGGGACCTCCGCCGCTCGTGGCAGATCGTGTTACATTGGGATCGCCCCATGGCACGTGTGCTGATATTGGTTCTAACGGTCATGCTCGTCCTGTCGACCAAGCGGGCATATTCCGGGGGGACAGATCCGATCGCCCTGCGCGTCCTGCGCGATCTCCAGGCCCAGAACGAGCTCATACAATCCGTTGCAGCGACGATTATCAGTATTCACGCCAAGGTCATCGGCGGCAAGGTCACGCCGATGATTCGGATCACTGGCCGCTATCTCTACGCCAAGCCGCGTCGCCTGCGCGTTGAAATCCTCAAGATCGAGAACTACCAAGCTCCCGATTACGTGGAAGTACAGGATATCAGCGATCAAGGAGCTCCGCAGGTCATGTTATTCACCGACCGTGGGACTTTCGTCTTCAACCCCTCGACTGGCGAGGTTCTTGAGAAGACGTCCGACCTCCCTCCTGACGTGCTCTATTTCTTTAACCGCACGACCGGATTGCTGGCGGCGCTTCCCTTCCACGACATCACGGTCGTCGGCCAGTTCGTTCAAGACGGCCGCGAGCACGTGGCGCTCAGGATTGTTCCCCATGCCAACGCGGGCAGCAAGGCGTTGACCTCGAGGGACCTCACCCTAACCATCGACGACGTTCGGCATGTCATCGTGAAGGCCGAAGAACTCATCGCCGACACGAATGAAGAGGACCAGTCGTTCGATGATATTCCGCGGGTGACCCTGTCTCAGTATCTGGAGATAGGCGGCCTGAACGTGATGAGTCGCCAGGAATCTACATGGGACGAGCGGGCGACCTTTGGAACGTTATCTGGAATCCCCCCTTCTCGATCCATCCAGTACTCATTCACGCCCTACCTGCATGACCAGGAGGATGGATACTCGCAACTCTTGCTCAACGCTCCCGTGGCAAGCACCGTCTTTCTGGCGCCGTGATCCACAGCGCTGCGAACTGGGCTCTGTGCAGCGCGACGATCGCCCTGGTCTGTCTGGCATCGGTATCGGCCATGGCCGAGGAGCCGGGTGAAGCGCGGGACCGAATCCCCCTCATCGAGGACTCCATGGATCAATTTCTGCACCGCTTCAGCCCTGAGTCCATCTTCCACCACTTCACGCCTCCCTCCCGGCTTGATGTCCCTGGCTTTCAGCTCAACGCACCAGTCGGAGTGAACGTGCTCAGATCGAACTGGCGGAAGCGGGAGTCTTACGTGGGGTTGGAGCTCCGATATCGCTATCTGCTCTTCGATGGGGCTTTCCATCGCGGCAAGGTTGGCGACATCGTGGATGAACCATTCCGCACCTCTGACCGCGTCCGCGGACCTCTCTTGGGCGATTCCAGCGCGATCGGCATCGCGTTGGCAAAGATCGGGAATGTCGTCGTGATTCCCTGGTTCGGTCGCACTGGATTCGATAGAACCGGAATGCTCTTCTACAATCAAGAGTTCGGAGATTGGCACTGGACCATAGAGCTGCGATGGTCCGCATTCGGGATCCGCTGGGAGCCGAGATCGCTCGAGTACCTTACACCTTATAGTCCGATTCGGCTCGCTCCAGCGGGCAAGTACACGGTCGTCGGCTTCCTGTGGCATGTTCCGCTCATTGGTTGGCGGACAGAGCGAGTGACCCCCGAACCCCCCACTACGACGGTGCTCCACAGTATTTCCATACAGCTCTCGCGGATCGTTCAGAACGCCCCCGTCACGGCGACGGCCTTCCTGGCGCCATGAACCTATCGGCGGTACCACCATGGTCCAGTGCGCTCCCTGGCGTTTCATACCGCCGAACATTGCTCGGAATCTTACTGGGGACGATTGTTGTATCGCTGAACGCGAAGGTACTTCAGGCGCAGGGGTGGTGTTCGGAGGAACACCTGGACTTGGCGCGTGCGTCGAGCGTTGCGAGGGAGCGACCCTCCGTCACGATCGCGGTCGTGGATAGCGGCATCAATGTGCGCGGTCGTGGCCTCCAGGGAAGAATCTTGAAGGGTGTGAACCTCGTCCGATGGAGCGATAGCACCGCCGATGAAATCGGGCATGGCACACAGGTGGCTAGCATCATCGGTCGAATCGCGCCTGACTGTCGATTGCTCCCGATCAGGATCGCTGACTCATCCACGACGGCGACCGCTGGACAGCTCGCGGCCGCGGTGGAAGCGGCGATCATGCGGAGCGCGACGGTCATCCACCTGGGCTACGCATCATCGGCTGATGACCTACGCTTGCGCCGTGCTATCGAGCTTGCGCTCTCAAAGGGCATTCCCGTCATTGCGCCAGCCGGCAATCAGGGCCGCATGGGCATCTTGCCGCCTGGAGGGTATCCCGGGGTGATCAGCGTAGGCGCGGTGGATCGCGACGGCGGGCGGGCGGACTTTTCAAATTGGGGACCGGGACTCACGCTGTGCGCGCCCGGCATCATGATCCCGACCACGAGAGCGAACGGAACAACGGCGACTATGGACGGGACCTCGGCAGCCAGCGCGCTGGTGGCCGGAGTCGTGGCGTTGATGCGATCAGCGAACTCGAGCCTCTCACCCGCTCAGATTAAGAGCATCTTGTCGGACACCGCCGATCGGCCTCGCGGTGCGGGATGGGATGCCGGGAAGGGATTCGGCGTTGTCAATGCCGGCCGCGCACTCGCAGCGGTTCGCGAACCAGCCGCCGGAGAAGGTTCACTGGCGGAATGCAGGACGGACACGATTGACCTCGAATTGCTGGACCGCCTGCCGGGACGGCCAGGTCCAGCCCAGGTCCAAACGCTAACGTTCCGACTGACGAATCGCGGCTCAAACCGGCAGGTTAGGCTGCGTCTCAGGGCGGCCATGGACGGGAAGGTCCTGCCGGAGACGATCGTCGTCAATGAACTGGGAGCCGGAGAGGTTCAGGTCCGCAATGTGAAGTGGCGAACCCCGCCGATACAATCTGCGGCTCGATACCTACTGACGATACGTGACGAAGAGTCGACAGCTCAGTGGCGGTTCACGATCGATAGCGACGTGCGGCCCATTCACCAAGTCAAGATCCTCGGTGCCGTGGAAACAACTGGGGAATCTGGCGCGCGGGACATTCTGGTCATGGTGGCCAACAAGGGGAATCGTGCCGAACGTCTGATCCATGTTCGGCTGCTCGTGAGATTCGACCAGAAGGAATTCGCGGCGAACATGATCGAGAGCCTGGAGCCCGGGGCGATTCGTGAGACGCAGTTCCATGTTCCGAAGGAATATTCGCACGATTCCTTCACATCCGTCGTTGAACCGGTCGCTGGACAGCTCGAGCTTGAGGGCACCGCGGTCGCGTGCGTAACCGCGGAGCGGGCTCCTCGCCTTGAGCCACAGTGGACGAGCCATACTGACATCCGGGGAATTGAATTGTCGCCCGAGGCTCACAGAATGTTCGCTCACACTGCGAGAGGAATCTATACCACGGAAGGGATAGAGAGCTATTTCCATGATTTCGTCGGCCCCGGCGCTGACAACCTCGGGAGTGTTATCCCAAGCGTCGGGAAAGTGCGTGGGGAGGATTTCACGAGTCTGGGAGGCGATTTCTTCTGCGGAGTCGATCGAACCCTCGAGCATTTCTGGACTTCAGCGAATGGTACCGGGGATGGCGCTGGTGGCTACAAGTACGAGTGGCAGATCATCCGCGGCGGCTTGCTGTGCGTCAAGGTGCGCTTTTTCCGCCGCAAGATCAGGCTCTGCGCAATAGCTCTGCCGGAATACAAGGCCAGAGAGACCTTTTACCGCAGCGCCTACCAGAAAGCGCAAGCACTCTGGAGCGGCGGCCTCGATGAAGTTGGGTACACAACGCCAGGCGTCTTGGCGGAGTATGCCGCGAACCATCCAGGACATTTCGAGGCATCTTATCAATTGCTCGGGCGAGTCGTTCACTTACTGGAAGATCAAGGGGTACCGGCGCACGCGCACAGTGCGCCGCATGGTTTCGACGAGGGAGGGTTTCTATTCCTCAGCTACCTCTCCCAGCTCACCATTCTCGGGGCCCTAA
>CAYHEI010000014.1:0-1274 GCA_964355385.1 uncultured bacterium
CACCGTCGTGATCGTTCCCGTCGCCGCGGAGATCCTGCGCACGCGGTGGTTCCCGGCGTCCGCGACGTACTGGTTCCCGTAGGCGTCCAACACGACCACGAGGGCCCCATTCACCTGTGCACCGGTCGCCGGGAACCCGTCCCCGGCGAAGCCCGCCGAGCCGTTGCCCGCCACGGTGAAGATGCGGCCGACGTCGGAGAGGCAGGACGCGAACGTCTCGAGGGTCCGGCTGGCGAAGGCGGAAACCGTGAAGCCGGTCGCGTCGTCGACCCCGGTCCCGGTCGCGGTCAGCCGTACGCCGCCCGCGCCGGTGACGCTGAACGTCCACGTGAAGGACTGTACCGCGCGATACGGCAGGGCCGCGGGCCCGGGCGGGAGCGGGCCGGTGCGCTGGATGACAAGCGCGCCGCCCGCGTCCACTTGAAGCGCCGGCAGGACGTTCGACAGCGATTCCGCCCCGGTGTTCGTCACCGTCAGGACGGCCTCGACCAGCGTTCCGACCGGCGCCACCCGGGGGGTCAGCGCCAGCGCGGCCGTGAACTGCAGCGGATCGATCTCCCGGATGCGGTGGTTGGACGTGTCCGCGACGTACACCCGGCAGTCCGGCCCCACCGCCAGGCCGAACGGAGCATTGAGCCGGGCGGTGGAGGCCAGCTTGCCATCCCCGTCGTAGCCCGCGACGCCCGTCCCGGCGAACACCACGAGTCCCCCGCTCGCGGGATCGAGCCGGGCGACGGTGGATCCCGGCCCCCCGACGTACAAGGTCCCCGCGTGGTCCAGCGCGAGGCCGGTCGGCAACGGGAAGGCCGCGGTCACGGTGCCGATGAGGCCCGTGGCGGCGCTCACCGCGCGCACGCGCCCGTTGTTCCGGTCCGCGATGTAGAGATCGCCCGCGTCGCTCAGCGCGAGCCCCTCCGGACCGTTCAGCTGGGCCGTGTTCGCCGCGATCCCGTCGCCGTTGAAACCGCCCGCACCCGTTCCCGCGACCGTGGAGATCAGACCCGTCGCCGCATCGATCCGCCGGACACGTTCGGACGTGACGTCGGAGAGATAGAGGTTGCCCGCATGGTCCACGGCGAGCGCGGTCACGAGCGAGACTTGCGCCGTCACCGCGGGGATGCCGTCGCCGTTGTAGCCCGCGACGCCCGTCCCCGCGATCGTCGCGATCCGGCCCGTCGCGGCGTCGACCTTTCGGATCCGCGCGTTGCCGGCGTCGGCGATGAAGAGATTCCCGTCGTCGTCCACCACGACCGCCCGCGGACCGTTCAGGTTCG
>CAYHEI010000014.1:1284-3769 GCA_964355385.1 uncultured bacterium
GCCGCGAGGTCCCAGGCGCTTTCCCGCGACCACGACGGCGAACCCGCCGTCCCCTCCGAATCCCGGCGTGCCGTCGCCTGCGACGGTGCCGATCACCCCCGTGCCCGCGTTGACTCGCCGCACACGGTGGTTCGCCGTGTCCGCGATGTACACGTTGCCGGACGCGTCCGCCGCGATCCCTTGGGGCGCGCTCACCTGCGCCGTCGTGGAGGACACCGCCTCGCCCGCGAACGCTCCCGTGCCGTTGCCCGCCAGCGTACGGATGACGCCGAGGTCGGAGAGGCACGGCTCGTACACGACGACGGTGCGGGAGTCCGCCACGATGACGGCCGCACCCGTTCCCGCGTCGATCCCGGTCGCGGTGGCGGTGAGGCGGATCCCGCCCGCGCCGGTCGCGCTGAAGGTCCAGACGAACGTCTGCGTCGCCCCCGGCGCCAGGACGACGGGACCGGCCGGGAACGGCCCCGCCACCAGCGTCGCGGTCGCGCCGCCGCCGAACGAGGTCGCGGAGGGCAGCATCGCGTTCGCGCTCTCCGTCCCGGTGTTGCTCAGGGTCAGCTCGAGGTCCACCCAGCCGCCGGACCGGACGGAGGGCGCGGACACGCGCGCCGACCCGATCAGGCGCGACGACCCCACCTTCCGCAGGCGGTTGCTCCCGGTGTCCGCGATATACAGGCGGCAGGAGCTGTCCAGCGCGACGTCGGCCGCCAAGAACAGCGTGGCGCTCGTCGAGGGGACGCCATCCACCCCGACGCCGATCAAACCGTTCCCCGCGATCGTCGTGATCACCCCCGTCGCCACGTCGATCTTGCGGATGCGGGAATTGCTGGCGTCGGCGATGTAAACGTTTCCCATGGAGTCCACCGCCAAGCCTTGCGGATCCTTGAGCTGGGCCGAGGCCCCCGGGCCGCCGTCGCCTCCATACGAGGGCGACCCGTCCCCCGCCACGGTGACGATCACCCCCGACGCGGGGTCCACTTTCCGCACGCGGTGGTTCGTACTGTCGGACACATAAAGCGTGCCGGACCCGTCCACGGCGAGCCCATATGGCCCGTTGAGTTCCGCGGCGACGGCGGCCAGGCCGTCGCCGGCGAACCCGGGGACCCCGGTTCCGGCGACGGTGCTGATCAGACCGGTCCCGGCATCGACCTTGCGCACCCGGTGATTCGCGGCATCCGCGATGAAGAGATTGCCGGCGGCATCCAGGACCACGTCAGCCGGGTAATTGAGATCGGCCGCGGTCGCGGCGACGCCGTCTCCGTTGAACCCGGGAACGCCCGTTCCCGCCACCGTCGTCATGATGCCGGTGCCGGCATCCACCTTGCGAATGCGGTTGTTTCCCGCGTCGGTGATGTAGATGTGCCCCGCCGGGTCCACGGCCACGCCCGACGGATCGGAGAAGCTCGCAGCCGTCGCGGGGCCGCCGTCGCCGCCGTACGCGCTGACGCCGGTCCCAGCCACCGTGGACGCCTGCCCGGTGACGGCGTCAATCTTCCGGATGCGGTAATTGTTGTAGTCTCCGATGAACACGTTCCCCGCCGCGTCCACCGCCACCGCTTGGAGGCCGTTGAGCAAAGCCGCGGTCGCCGATCCGCCGTCGCCGGCCGTCCCCGAGATGGCCAGAGGAGAGCCCATCACCGTCCCGATCAGCGCCGGGACGACCTCGCAGGCGCCCGCGATCGACGGCACGGACTTCATCGCAACGCCGCGCACGACGGCCAGACTCAACGCGTCGGCGCCTTCCGCCGTACCGCTGAAGTTGATGAGGCCGACGCCGTTGACGCTCACGGTCCATTCGAAGCGCTCGGAGCCGCCGCCCGCCGCGATCGTGACGGGACCGGCGGGCGCGGGGCCGGCCACGTAGGTCACGGCGCCGACGTTGCCGGTGACGGTCAGCGACGGCAGCACGCCGATCGCGTCCACGTCGCCGGTGTTCGTGATGGTCAGCGAGACCGTCAGCCACTGGCCCGGCGCCGCCGGGAAAGGATCGACCAGGAGGCGCGCGACCAGGGTCGGCGGCTGCAGCGCCGTGACCAGCGCGGACGACGAGGTGGACACGAGGCGGCCGGCGGCCCCCCCCGCGGCCCCGGTGACGCCGATCGTCCCCCGGCCGATCACGTTGAACGTCCACACGAACGTCTGCGCGCCGCCCCCGCCCGCCAGGACGACCGGCCCGGCCGGAACCGGACCCGCGACGGGCCCGAGCAGGGCCGCGCCCGCGAAGACCGTGACGGACGGCGCGAGACCCGTCACCGCCGATCCGCCATTGTTCGTCACCGTCAGCGCCACCGTGAGGGTCTGTCCCACCTCGAGCGGCACCGGGGACACGCTGAGTGCCGCGTCGAGCGGATTGGCCTCGACGCGCGGGTCGTCCACGAACCAGCCGGCGAACGCGTCGTTCGCGCCGTCCGCCGCGAACGTGAACTTGAACGTCGCGTCATTGACCTCGGCGCTGATCCACGGGAAGCCTTGGAAGTCAGTCGGG
>CAYHEI010000014.1:3779-17945 GCA_964355385.1 uncultured bacterium
GGTTTGATGTGGTCGATGTGCCACGCGCCGTAGTTGTGCCAGCCCATCCCGGACCCGCCCAGGTCCCCGCCGAGCTGTGCCCAGGAGCCGCCTCCGTCCGTCGAGATCCAGACGCGCCGCGTGTCGTTCGCGCACGGATCGGAACTCAACGCGCACTCGGTTTCCTCCCGGCTCCAGAACGAGAAGACGTCCCCCGCGCTCACGAACGCCGTCGTGCTGACCAGGTCCCCCGTGTTGGCGCCTCCCGTGTCGTAGTTCCCGGTGGCGTTCCGGCCGTACCACCACACGTAGTCGTCCGAACTCGCAACCGGGATCGGGAACGCCAGCCCCGCGTCCGGAACGGGATGCCAGAGCCCGCCGGGGCTCCACCGCAGGCCGGCGGAGGTGAGGAATTGAAGGTTGCCCGAGCGCGCGTACGAACGTCCCGTGGAGGGCTCGAGGATCGTCGCCGACGACGCGAGCGAGACGGTGCCCGCCCCGGAGACGCTGAACGTCCAGGCGAACGTCACCGCCTCGCATGCGCCGAGCGTCAGGGGGACCGCGGGAACCGGTCCACCTTGCGCCACCAGGAGCGCCTCGCCCGCGGAAAAGTACACCGTCGCCCCGGTCACCTGCGCGCCGACCGTGCCCGAGTTCATGATCGTGAGCGTCACCTCGACCCACTCGCCGACGCCGGGGCACGTCGCCGAGACCGCCACCGCCGCGGAGAGCGGCCGCACCGTGCGGACCATGCTGTTCCCGAAGTCCGGGATGAGCAGATTGTCGGCCAAGTCGAACGCGGGGCTGATGGTTGCGTCGAACCAGAGAAAGGCCGTCGGCGGCATGAGGCCGAGCGTGGCTTGCCCGGACTGGCCCCCGTCCCCGCCGTACCCCGGCGCGCCGGTTCCCGCCACCGCCGAGATCTCGCCGCTGAAGGCGTCCACCTTGCGGATGACCGCGTTGCCCGCGTCCGCGACGAACACGTTGCCGCCGCCGTCCACGTCCACGCCGCACGGGAAGTTGAGCTGCGCCGCGAGGGCTGGCCCGCCGTCGCCTCCGTACCCGGGCGTGCCGTCGCCCGCGATCGTCGTGAGCGCGTCGCCGATGGGATCGTACCGCCGGACGAGGTTGTTATACGTGTCCGCGATGATCAGATTGCCCGCCGCGTCCACCGCCACGCCGCAGGGCTGGAACAGGCCCGGCGCGTTGACGGTCGTGATGATCCCACCGGCGTCAACCTTGCGAATCACGTTGTTGTAGGTGTCGGCGATGTACACGTTGCCCGCGCCGTCGACCGCCACGCTGGTCGGATTGGACAACAGCGCGCCGAACGCCGGCCCGGAATCTCCGGCGTACCCGGCGCTGCCGATTCCATCGCCCGCGAACGTCGAGATGACCCCGGAGGAGTCCACCTTGCGCACCGCGTTGCCGAGAGGGTCGGCGATGTAGAGGTTTCCGGCTCCGTCCACGGCGACATCCGACGGATAGTTCAGGTTTGCCGCCAGCGCGGGCCCGCCGTCTCCGGAATATCCCGCTCCAAACGGAATGCCGGCCAGGGTCGAGATGATCCCGGTGCCCGCGTCCACCCTGCGCACGACCGAGTTGAAGAGGTCCGCGACATACAGGTTTCCCGAAGCGTCCGCCGCGACGCCGGCGGGCACGTTGAGCTGCGCCAGGAGCGCGGCGCTCCCGTCGCCGCCGAACGTCGGGTTCCCGTCGCCCGCCCATCGCTCGATGCTCCGGCCGGCCGCCGGGATCGCGCACGCGCCGAGGAAGACCGGCGTGGAGATTGCCGCCACGCCCGCCACCGGTTTGCCCGTGGTGGCGTCGGTCCCCGCGGCCGTCGCCGTGAACTCGAGCAGTCCCGCGCCGGACACGCTGTACGTCCAGACGAACGCCTGCGATCCGCCGCCCGCCGCGAGCACCCCGGCGCTCGCGGGGACCGGTCCGAGCTCGTACACGGCGGGACCGGCGTTGAGGTCGAGCGTCGGCGTGACGACCAGGGCGTTCTGGTCGCCGGTGTTCGTCACCAGCAGCGTGACCGTGATCCACTGGCCCTTCGCCGCCGGAAACGGCGCCACCGAGAGCGCCCCGGTCAGCACGGCCGGCTTGATCGCCGTCACCGCGGCCGCGGCCGAGGCGGACGCGAGCCGCCCGGTCCCCACGACGGTGCCGCCGACCGCGCCCATGAGGCCGATCGTTCCCGCCCCCGAGACGCTGAACGTCCAGGAGAACACCTGAACGCCTCCGCCGGCCGTGATCGTGACGGGAGCGGCCGGCACGGGCCCGGCGGGAAGCTCCACGAGCGCGCCGCCCACGTACGTGGTGACCGACGCCGTCACGCCCGCCACATCCGCCGCGCCGTTGTTGGTCACCGTCAGCGTCACGGTGATCCAGTTCCCCGTCACGAAGGGGGCCGCCTCGATCGCCAACGCCGCGTCCAGCGGATTGGCTTCGACGCGCGGATCGTCGACGAACCAGCCGGGGTGCGCGTCGTCGCTTCCGTTCGCCGCGAACGTGAAGCGGAACATCGCGTCCAGCCCGGTGTACGCGGACAGATCGAGCTGCACCTTGTGCCAGCCCAGGCCCGATCCCCCGAGATCGCCGCCGAGCTGCGTCCAGATGCCGCCGCCGTCCGTCGAGACGAACGCCTGCCGGTTGTCCCCGGCGCACGGGTCGCTCCCCAGGGCGCACTCGGTGCCCTCCCAGCTCCAGAAGGTCAGGGCCTCGCCCGCGGAGATGAGCCGCGTCGAGCTCACCAAGTCCCCGCCGTTCGGCGCGCCGGAGTCGTAGTTTCCGGTCGCATCCTTGCCGTACCACCACAGGTAGTCGGCCGAGCCCGGCGTCGGGAGCGGTGCGGCCAGCGCCGCCTCGGACACGGAGTGCCAGAATCCCGAGGTCGCCCAGCAGAAGTCCGCCGCCGTGAGGAATTGCAGTACCGCGAAGGCCGACGGCGTATTGCCGGTTCCGGGTTCGAAGAGCCCCACCGCGGGAGCCGCCGCCACGGTCCCGGCACCGGACACGCTGTAGGTCCAGACGAAGGTCTGGGCGGCTCCGGCCGCGATCGTCACGGGAGCCGCCGGCACCGGGCCGCCCTGGATCTCGAGCAGGGCCCCGCCCGCGCCGAAGAACACCGTTCCTCCGGTCACGTCCACGCCGACCGTCCCGGTGTTCGTCACCGAGAAGCTGACCTCGATCCAGTCGCCGGCGCGGGGGCACGATTCCGAGACGGTCCCCGCGGTTTCGAGCGGGCTGATCCGGCGGAGCCGTTGATTCCAGGTGTCGGGGACATACAGGTTGTCGGCCAGGTCGAAGACCAGCCCGGTCTGGCCGAACGCCCCCGGGCCGAAGCCGTCCTGGTACGGGAAATTGAATTGCGCCTGGACGGCGGGACCACCGTCGCCGCTATACCCGAAAGTGAAGGTGCCGGGATTGAGGCCCGCGACCGTCGTGATGATCCCGGTCCCCGCGTCGACCCGGCGGATCGCCGAATTCGCCGAATCGGCGATGAAGACGTTGCCCGCGTTGTCGAGCGCGACTCCGTTCGGATAGAACATGGTCGCCGCGGCCGCCGGCCCGCCGTCGCCGCTGTAGAAGTACCCGAAGTCCACCCCCGCGAAGTAGTTGACGCCGCCGCCCGTGTCCACGAGCCAGACGACGCACGCGTATGGGTCCGCGGCGTACACGTTTCCCGCCGGATCGGCGGCGATTCCGTAGAACGAGAACGGAACGCCGTACGGGGATCCGGCCACGGTGGTCAGGCTGTCGCCGGCCGTGTCGTACTTGCGCAACAGCGCGTTCCCCGCATCGGCGATGAAGAGGTTCCCGAGCCCGTCGAACGAGATGCTGGTGGGAGAGAACAGCTGGCCGGTCGTCCCGGGCGAACCGTCCCCGCCCCCGGCGGTCCCGTCGCCCGCGACGGTCGTGATGTCGCCGGTCCCGGCGTCCACCCTGCGGATCACGTTGTTCCCCGTGTCCGCGATGAACAGGTTCCCGGCGGCGTCCACCGCGACCGCCTGCGGCTGGTTCAGCGTGGCCGTGGTCGCGGGCCCGGCGTCCCCGGAGTAGCCCGGCCCGCCGCCGCCCGCGACCGTCGTAATCAGCCCGGTGTCCGCGTCCACCCGCCGGACCGCGTGGTTGGAGGCGTCGGCGACATACACGTTGCCCGTCGCATCCGTGGCGGCCCCGAAGGGGGCGAAGAGGCTCGCGGCGGTGGCGCTGCCGCCGTCCCCCGTGTAGGCGCCCGTACCGTTGCCCGCCGCGGTGGAGACGATGCCGGCGGAGGCGGCCCGGGCGCACGCGAGCCCCGCGAGGACGGCCAGCCACGCCGCCCGACGCGCGCGGGGGGACATGGTGCCGCCCCGGCCGGTCTTCACTTGGCGCCCCCTCATCCCCTCGATTAGTTTAGATGGTTCCAACTAGGAAAGCTCCGGAGCAAGACGCGAGAGGGTGCGCCAGCTGCGGCGGACGAACGGCGGCAGCGCGCCGTGCGCCAGGCAACGGCGCAGGAACGCGACCGTCCGCGGGTCCCCCGGGTAGCCGCTGCCGATCTCCCCGTGCGCCTCCCGCAACGCTTCCAGCGCCGCGTCGCGCGTGACCTTGGCGACGATGGAAGCGGCCGCGACCAGGGGGAACTTCCCGTCGGCCCGGTTCTCCGCGATCACCCGGACCGTGAGCGGCAGGAGCCCCGCCGCGAGGGCGCGCCCGAACCGCTCCGGGCGGCTCGTCAGCGCGTCCACGTACGCGAGCGCGGGGCCCACCTCCCGGATGATCCCGATCATGGCCGCGGCCTCGGCTTGATTCAGCCCGCCGCGCCGCGTCGCCGCGTCCACGTCCTCCGGCGGCAGGATCCGCAGCACGATCCGGTCCGCCACGCGGCCGATCTCGCGCGCGAGCCGGAGCCGGATCGCGGGCGCGAGCGTCTTGGAGTCGGCGACGCCGAGCGCGGAAAGCTCCGCGATCCGCTCCTCGGCCATCGCGCAGCCGCAGACCACGAGCGGCCCCAAGACCGGCCCGCGGCCGGCCTCGTCAATGCCGAGGTGTTGAGCCACGTCTCCGACCTCCATAGAGTCGAGCGAGATTCGCCGCTTCCAGCTTCATGCTCTCCCGGAGCTCTTCGGGCTCGAGGACTTCCGCGGCGGCGCCGAAGCCGAGGATCCAGCGGCGCATCTCCTCCCAGCCGGCCACCCGAACCGTGAGCAGGGCCGCCCCGCCGGGCAGCTCCTCGACGCGCTGCGATTCGTGCCAGCGTCCCTCCCGGATCACGCGCCCGACGGCCGGCGCGAACCGGACCCGGACGGTGATCAGAATGTGGCCCTTGAGCAGCCCCCAGGCCTGCCGGAAGTGCTCGCGGACCGAAAAACCGGCCGGCGGCTCGAACGACGCGCCGCCGTCCGCCACCGCCCGGACCCGTTCCAGGAGGAACGTCCGCACGTCGCGCCGCCAGTGGCACCAGCCCACGAGGTAGAAGGCGCCCTCGTGGAGCACCAGGCCGTAGGGATCCACCGTCCGGTCCGTCTCCGCGCCGCGCTCGAGCGTGAAGTAGCGCAGGCGCAGCGTGCGGTGGCGGAAGACGGCGTCGAGGACGGTCTGGAACCACACCTCGCGTTGGGTGTACGGGCGTCCTCGCCGCAGGTCCGCGTACACGTGCCGGTCCGCCGCCTCGAGCGCGCGCACGCCCTCCCGGTCGAGCGCCGCCTGGATCTTGTGGAAGGCCTGCCGGAGCGGCCGGTCGAACGGAGAACCGGGCGAGCCCGCGAGCGCGCTTCGGGCGAGCGCGAGCGCCGTGAGCTCCGGCCCGGTGAACGCCAGCGGAGGAACGGCGGCGCCCTCGATCCGCCAGACCGACTTGAGCTGCACCCGGGCCCGCCGGAGCGGGAACCCCGCATCCTGCAGCGTCCGGAGATCGCGGTACACGGTCCGCGGCGCGGCGCCCAGCGCCCGCGCCAGCTCCCGGTAGGTCCGCCCTTCCGGGACGCGCTGCAGCTCCCGCAGCAGCCGCCACTCCCGCGTCAGCTGGCTCGCGCGCGCCGTTTCCCTCACCGGACGCCCGACAAAGCACGAGCGGGACGCCGAAGGGCGCCCCGCTCGCGACAACTTGGGACCCGCACAGGCGGGAACGATCTTCTTACCCCAAAACGGCCGTCTTCATGTCCTTGCTGACGCGGAACTTCACGACCTTCTTCGCCGCCACGTGGACGGTCTCGCCCGTCTTCGGGTTGCGCGCCAGGCGTGCCTTGCGGTCGCGGACCGACCAGATACCGAGCCCCGCGACGTTGACCTTCGACTCCTTGCGCAGTCCTTCGCACAACGTTTCGATGAACGCCTCGAGCGTCTTCTCGACGTCGCGACGCTTCATATTGAGTTTGGTCGAGATCCGGTTCAGCAGTTCGGATTTCTTCAACGTGGTCCTCCTCGGTGTTGGAATTGGTGGGAAATGGGAAGCCGTAGTGTCATGCGGCGGAACTCAGAACTTAAACGTGAGCGACATGCGATGCGCCGCCCCCAGGAACCCTTCCGTCCGGAACGCGTAGTCCACCTGCACCATCTGGTAGCGGAAGCCGCAGCCCAGGGTCAGCCCTTCCAGCCCGTTCGTGTCGAGCTTGTTCAGGTCGGCCTCGTGCTGGAATCCGTAGCCGCCGCGGATCGCGAGCATGTTGCGGTACCAGTACTCCGCCCCGGCGGAGATCCGCCCGTAGTTGTCCACCGGCTGGTAATAGTCCAGGTCGAGCAGGAGATTGCGGTCGAGGAGACGGTAGGCCGCGCCCAGCCGCATCGTGATCGGCGTCCCCTTGCTGTTGATGGACGGCCCGAGGTTCTGGCCGACGAGCGCGAGGGTCAGGTTCGGGGCGAACGTCGGGCCCCAGCGCGCGCCCACATCCACGACCGCGCCGTTCGCCGATTGGTCGGCGATCTTCTGCAACAGGGCCCGCACGTTCATGCCCGCCTGCACGCTCGGAATGGCGATCCAGCGCATGCCGCTCACGTCCACCGCCGCCCCGGCCGTCAGCACGACGTTGCTCGCGGAGAAGGACTTCGCCAGGGTCGCGTAGGGAACGTTTTCCGGCCCTTCGGCGAGCCCCCGGGCCATGTCGCCGAACGCCGTCCCCCTGATGTCCCCGCTGAACATGAAGTCGACGCCGCCCGCCACGGTGATGAAATTCGTCATCGGCTGGGCGTAGGCGACGGATTCGTAGCGGATGTCCTGCACCCACTCCGAGTGCATGAACGTGAATTCGCGCTTCTTGACCCCCGCCAGACCGGCCGGATTCCAGCCGAGCGCCTGAATGTCGTCGCCACCGGCCGCGTACGCCTCGCCCATCGCGATGGCCCGCGCTCCGCTGGGCAGCTTCAGAAAGGCGCCTGTCGTTGAACCGGGGCCGCCCGCGAGCGCCGCGGAGGCAAGAATAATCCCCGCAAGGCGGAAGGAAAGGCGGGCGGCGCGAATCACGTGCAATTCCCTCGTGTTTACTATAACAAAACACCCCCCCAAGTCAAGCAGGGATTGCTTTTCCTCGCCGGCATCACCGCCTCCCCGCCCGGGCGAGCTTTTCCTCCGCCCAGGCCCGCTCCCCGGGGTCGGCGGAGCTGTCCCGCACGAAGCGCCAGACCGCCGCGGCGCGGCGCAGGTCGCCCTGCCTCACGTAGGCATTGGCCAGGATGCGCCGGGTCATCGGAGGGGCCTCCGGGTCCACGGCGATGCGCTCCAGCACGGCGATTTCCTCCTTCATCCGGTTCGCCTGGCGGTAGACGAACGCGGCCAGGTAGAGGCGCAGCCGCCCGGCGCCGGGGTTGTAGGCGATCCCCTTCTCGAGCAACCGGGCGGCATCCGCCGGCCGGCGGCAGGTCCACATCAGCAGCGCGCCGGCCGTCATGTAGAGATGGGGAAACCGCGGGTCGAAGTCGGTCGCCCGCGCGGCGAGGCGGACCAGACCGTCGCCGTGATCCAGGCCGTAGCCCCCCTCCCCCACGTACTGGAGCAGGTCGATGTAGGCCTTCTGCATGAGGATCTTCCGCGCGGAGAGCCCCTCCGCCGCCCAGACGCGCAACGGCCGCTGCCCCTCGATCCGCGGCCGGCGCAGCTCCTCCCCCCGGTCGCGCACCCGCGCGCCCGCGAGACCCGTGACGATCGCGAGCAGCGCGGCGAGCGCGGCGTCAGATCTCACGGCCCCGGAAGACGGCGATGGCCGCGAGCAGCGCGACGGCCGCGTAGCCCGCGGCGTAGACGGCGAGCAGGGAGAGATACCAGCTCTCCGCGGGGGAGGTGAAATCCCGCGCGGCGAAGTCCGCGTAGTGCGGCAGCACCCAGTAGAGCGCGTGCACTGCGGCACGGCCCGCGGCCGACGGGATCCTGCGCGCGAGCAGGGGCAAGATGCCGCTGAGGTACCCGAGGAGCGTGATGCCGGCCGACACGGTCAGGGCGGTGACCGGCGCCGTCGTCAGCGCGGTCACCAGGCAGGCCACCGCCGCCACGACGGCGGCCTCGAGCAGCGCCGCGATCAGGACCGGCGCGAAGAACGGCTCCGGCAGCGCCCGCGCGGCGCCCGCGAGCAGGGCCAGCACCGCGGCGACCGCGGCCACGGAGCACCAGGCCGCCGCGGTCATGCCGAGCCAGCGTCCGGCCATGAAGCGCGGGCGGGTCACCGGGCGGGCCAGCACCAGCGCGAGGGTGCGCTGGTCGAATTCGAGCGACTGCAGCAGGACGGAGGCGAGCAGCGGCACCGCGACCGCGAGCGCCTCGAGTCCCGCGTACGCGACGTCGAAGAACGTGCGTCGCTCGGTGCCGGGCGTCAAGTAGGTGAGCACGACGCTGAGCACGACGAGCGCGGCGCCGAAGCCCGCGGACAGCGCGACGAGCCGGTTGCGTACCAGCAGGGCCAGCACATAGCGGGCGCTCGCGATCACGGCCGGGCGACCCCCGCGGCCCGCAGGACGGCGTCCTCGAGACTCCCCGCCGGAGAGCGGGCGCGCAACTCGCCGAGGGAACCCTCCGCCGCGAGCCTCCCCTCGGCCAAGATGCCCGCCCGGTCGCAGATCCGCTCGACCTCCGCGATCTGGTGTGAGTTGACGCACACCGTCGCCCCCGCCGCCTTCAGCCGCGCGATCAGGTCGCGCATCTCGGCGATCCCGCGCGGATCGAGCCCGGACAGCGGCTCGTCCAGGAAGAGCACGTCCGGTTCGTGCAGCAGCGCCTGGGCCATCGCGACCCGCTGGACCTGGCCCTTCGAACAGAGATGCAGCGGATCGCCCGCCCGCTCCCGGATCCCCGTGAGCTCGAGCGCGCGCTCCACCCGGTTGGAGAGGGGCCGCCCCGCGAGGCCGCTCATCCGGCCGTAGTGACGAAGCAAGGCGCGCCCCGTCATCTGCCGCGGCAGGTAGGGCAGCTCGGGCAGGTATCCGATCCGCGCCCTGATCGCCGGGTCGGCGGCGGGATCCCCGCCGAGCACGCGCACCGTCCCCCGGTCGGGGCGCAGAAGCCCCACGAGCAGCCGCATCGCGGTCGTCTTGCCGGCGCCGTTGAGGCCCAGCAGCGCGAAGACGCAGCCGCGGGGCACCGCGAGGGTCACCCCGTCCACGCCGCGGGCGCGGGTGCGGCGCAGCCGCCGCCACACGTCGTATCCCTTGCTCGCGGAAGTCAGCGAAAACGCCGCGTCGGTCATCCGCTCCCCGATTGTACCTTCAGACGGCGGATCCGCGCGCGCAGCCATGCCGATTCGGGGAAGGCCTTCAACAGCGCGCGAGCGCGTTCCGTCGCCGGCTTCCGCTCCCCCTTCCCCACGGCCTCCTCGATCTCCGCGAGGGAAACGTCCACGCCGGGCAGGTACTCCGGCAGCGGATGCCGGCCCCGGGCGAGATTGTAGAGCAGGTACATGGGGTCGCCTTCCGCCGTGAGCAGGTTCCCGGCGGGCTTCAGCCAGCGGCCGAAGAAGGCCTCGAGCAGCGCCAGTTCCCGCGGCCGCCACCGGAAGACCCGGTGCGCGGACTCGATCCGCATCGATCCGCCGATGTTGTAGAGCACCCGGACGATCCCGCGCTGACGCAACCGCTTCGCCACCTCGTCCGCATCGGCGGAATCGCGGATGCACCGCGCGAGCAGCGGCGGATTGTAAAGCGCGTTCACCCGCCAGGCGCCGGGGAAATAATAGGTCTTCGCGTCGCCGAGCATGTACGTCCGGCGGCCCGGCGGGGCAGGCGGCAGCCGCCGTGCCGCCGCCATGTAAAGGGACATGCCCGTGCGCAAGTCTTTTGGAACCATGATGCGTTCGAGGTAGTCCATCCGGCTCTCGGCGCCGGTCACCACCGGATACGGGTTCTCCCACTTGTACACCGCGGCGAACGACACCTCGGCTTGCAGGAGGAGGAGGTACAGGAGCGGAACGAACGCGACTCGCCACGGGCCCGCCCATCCCGCCGCCTCCCGCCGGAGCCGGAGCGCCTGGAACGCGATCAGCGCCGGAAGAAACGGCAGAGCGTAGCGCACCTGGCGCGGGGACACGACGTACAGGAGCCACGACGCGACGGCCAGGCGCGCGAACCAGCCTTCGCGCCCGCGCCACGGCGGCACGAGCAGCGGGGCCAGCGCCAGCGGCATCACGCCCAGGGAGCCGTCGTCGAGCGCGCCGCGGTCGTGGACGAACGTGAGCCAGGGCAGGGCGAGCCGGCCCGACCAGCCTTCGACCCGGCCGTAGCTCGAGATCTCGCCCGCGTACTCCGCGGCGCCGTGCGCGTCCCATCCGACCCCGCCGAGCCAGCGGAAGCCGAACGGGTGCACCGGATCGCCGGTGTCGAGCCAGTTCCGCGCGCCCCACCACCCCGCGGTCAACGCGGCGGCGGCGGCGACGCGCCCGGCCGCAGGCCAGCGGCGGCCGAGCGCGAACACCGCGAGCCACGCCAGCAGGAAAAATCCCCCGAGATACTTGGCGCCGATGGCGAACCCGATGAAGGTCCCCTGCAGCCAGGACCCCCAGGGCGCGAGCAGCGCCGCGAGGCCGAAGAGCGAGAGGCCCAGATCCACGTAGGCCCGGGCCGCGAGGATTCCGGCGTACGGCGTGAGACAGAGCAGAGCGGCGAGCACCGCGGCGTCCCGAAACGGAAACGCGGCGCGCGCCCACCACCAGAAGGTCCACACGCCCAGCAGCCCCAGCGACCAGTGCGCCACCTTCGCGGCGGTGTCGCCGCCGTGGGGCAGGAGCCACGCGTACAGCATCTCGACGCCCGCGGGATGCTGCGCGAGGAAGCTCAGGTCGTTGAAGTAGACCTTGTGGACGGACAGGTACTCGCGCGGGTCCCCCAGGTGCTGAATCAGGGAGTCGTACCCCACCTCCGGTGCGAGCGCGCCCAGGAGATTCACCGCCGACGAAGCGACGGCGATCGCGACCGCGGCCACGGCCGCCCACCGCGGCGCCTGTGGCGAGCCCGCGACCGGCGCGACAAGTCGGGCCCGGCGTTTCCGCGGAACGATCAGCGCGGTCGCCGCAAGCAGCCCTCCCCCCGCGAGGAAGACGCCCGGAAGCCAGAGCCCGGCGAGACCCGTCGCGAAGATCGCCAGCGAGCCGAGGCCCACCCCGAGGACCAGGCGCAGCGGCGGCACGCCCGTCCCGAACCAGGCCGCCGGCGCCGCGCCCGCGAACCAGGCGGCCGCCAGTCCGAGCGCCGCCATGCCGCCCGCGCGCAGATGACTGGGCAGCGCCCGCTGCAGCCCCTCGGCCGTCGGGGGAATCCCGTTCCAGATGCGTAGGGCGTCCCGCACCAGCGGCGGCTGGGCCTGGTGCGCGGCGGTATAGTTGACCGCGGTCAGCACGCACCAGCAGAGCAGCAACGCGCCTTTCATGGTTTGATGGTTTCAATAACGGCAAGACGATGCAAGAGGTGAGACTCCACGTCGTCTTGTCGGTCTGTTGCGGTCATCGGAACCGTCCAACGAAGAGCTATAATCACCCTCCGTGAACCTGCTGGAGCATCAGGCTAAGGAGTTGCTTGCCGACGCGGGGCTGCCCGTGCCCCGGGGGCGGGTCGTGCGCGTGCCCGCCGACCTCGAGGCCGCGCTCGCGAACGTGCCGGGCCCCCCCTGGGTGCTCAAGGCGCAGGTGAAGGCCGGCGGCCGCGGGAAGGCGGGGGGCGTGCGCGTCGTCTCGAACCCGGCGGAGGCGCTCGCGGTCACGGGTGCGCTGCTCGGCAAGCCGCTGGTGACCCCGCAGACCGGACCGGAAGGCGTGCTGGTGCGCAAGCTCCTGGTGGAGCCGGCGGCCAAGATCGCCCGCGAGCTCTACCTGGGCATCCTCATCGACCGCGCCGCAGGGGCGCCGCTCGTCCTCGCCTCCGCCGAAGGCGGGGTCGAGATCGAACGGCTGGCGCGCGAAACGCCCGAGAAGCTGCTGCGCCTGTGGTTCGACGCGCGCGCCGGCCTGCTCCCCTACCAGGCCCGGGAGATCGCGCTCTTCCTGGGGCTGACGGGCAAGGCGTACGCGGACGCGACGAAGGTCTTTCCGGAGCTCTCGCGTTTCTTCTTGCAGTGGGACTGCTCGCTGCTCGAGGTGAATCCCCTGGTGGTCACCGCGGACGACCGGCTCGTGCTCCTCGACGCCAAGATCGGTCTCGACGACAACGCCCTCGCCCGCCAGCCGGGCTTGCTCATGTTCAAGGACGACGAGGAGGAGAATCCGCTGGAGCGCCAGGCCGCCGTCGCGGGCCTGAGCTACATCTCGCTCCCCGGCTCGGTCGGCTGCATGGTGAACGGCGCGGGGCTGGCGATGGGCACGCTGGATCTGCTGCAGCTCCACGGCGGCATGCCCGCCAACTTCCTGGATGTGGGCGGAGGCGCGACCAAGGACACGATTGTCGCGGCCTTCCGCATCCTCCTTTCCGATCCGAAAGTGCGCTCGGTGCTCGTCAACATCTTCGGCGGCATCATGCGCTGCGACGTGATCGCGCAGGGCATGATCGCGGCCTTCCAGGAGATCAAGCCCGCGGTGCCGGTGGTCGTCCGCCTCGAGGGGACGAACAAGGACGAGGGAATGCGCCTGCTCAACGCGTCGGGTCTGGCGCTGCGGACCGCCGCGGGCTTCGACGAGGCCGCGCGGCTCGCGGTGAAGCTCGCCGCGGGAGGCCCCGCGTAATGTCGATTCTCATCGGCAAGGACACGAGAGTCATCTGCCAGAACATCACCGGCACCACGGGCGCCTTCCACACGAAGCACTGCAAGGAGTACGGCACGAAGATCGTCGCGGGAGTCACGCCCGGCAAGGGCGGCGCGACGGTCGAGGGCGTCCCCGTGTTCAATTCCGTGAAGCTCGCGCAGCGCGCGGTCGGACGGGTGGACGCGACCATGATTTACGTGCCGCCGCTCTTCGCGGCGGACGCCATCATGGAAGCCGCGGCGGCCGGCGTGAAGCTGATCGTGTGCATCACGGAGGGCATTCCCGTTCTCGACATGATCCGCGTGAAGGCGTTCTTGCGTGACCAGCCCGGCATCCGGCTCATCGGGCCGAACTGCCCGGGGCTCATCACTCCGGGCGCGTGCAAGATCGGGATCATGCCGGGGTACATCCACAAGGCGGGCGGGCCCGTCGGCGTGATCTCCCGCAGCGGCACGCTGACCTACGAGGCCGTGTGGCAGCTCACCGAGCGCGGGATCGGCCAGACCACCTGCGTCGGGATCGGGGGCGATCCGATTCCGGGCACCAACTTCATCGACCTCCTGCCGATGTTCGCGAAGGACCCGCAGACCCGCCTGATCGTGCTCATCGGCGAGATCGGCGGCACCGCGGAGGAGCAGGCGGCGGCGTACATCGCCAAGTCCGTCCGCAAACCCGTGGTCGCCTTCATCGCGGGCCGCACCGCGCCGCCGGGCAAGCGCATGGGCCACGCCGGCGCGATCGTGTCCGGGGGCTCCGGCACCGCCGCGGCGAAGATCGCGGCCCTGCAGGCGGCCGGCATCACCGTCGTGGAGAGCCCCGCCGACATCGGCGCGACCGTCCAGCGCGTGCTGGGCCGCCGCGGCGGTGACGCGCGAGGCGGCCCGCAAGCGCGAAGCGCGCGCGGCCCCCGTCGGCGCAAGTCCTAGCCGCCCCGCGCGGAACGCTGCTTCTCGCCATGCTGACGGCGGTCAGGAAGTTTAGTATCCTAGGCCCAATGCCGGTCACTTAAGGGATGCCCGAGATCGGAAGAGCGTCGTGTAGGGAAAGAGTG